>JAMCYS010000075.1 GCA_023473795.1 Chloroflexota bacterium
CGCGTAGTTGCGCTGCGCCAAATAGCTCGCCGTGGTCGCGCCCACGTTTCCCGCACCGACGATAGTCACCTTGGCTCGCATCGCGCTCCTCCTTCGCCTGGCCCAGGCGTCGACCGGCCGCTGCCTGGGCAGCGGCCGGCTGTCTTCATTGCCGCGTACCTGGATTATAACACGTCGCTTGGCTGCTGAGCCTAGGATGCTTGGCTGCCTTTGATCTCCGCCGTCCTGGCGACGATGGTCGTGAAGTCAGCCGCCTTGAGGCTGGCCCCGCCGACCAGGGCCCCGTCTATCTCGGACTCGCCCATGAACTCGGCGATGTTGCCGCCGTTGACGCTGCCGCCGTACTGCACGCGGGTATTCCGCGCCGCGTTGTCGCCGTAGCGCTCGGCGAGGGTGCGGCGGATGAACGACACCACGGCCGCCGCCCCGGCGCCGGTGGCAGGGAGGCCGGTGCCGATGGCCCAGACGGGTTCGTAAGCAATGACGATTTCCGACAGGTCCGGCACGTTCTCCAGGCCCCCGCGGACCTGGCGCGCGATGACTTCCTCGGTGCGGCCCGAGCGGTTGTCCTCCAGGTTCTCGCCCACGCACATGATCACCTTAAGACCGTGCTTCAAAGCCGCCTGCACGCGCTTGTTCACCGTGGCATCGGTCTCGACGAAGTACTGGCGGCGCTCGGAATGCCCGACGATGACGTACTCGCAGAGCGGCTTCAACATCAGGGGCGAGATCTCGCCGGTGTAGGCGCCCTTTTCCTCCCAGAACACGTTCTGCCCGCCTAGCTTGACGGCGCTGCCGGCCAACTCCGCCTGCAGGGGCGCCAGCGAGGTGAAGGGCGGGCAAAGGACCTTCTCAACGCCCGTCACCGCCTCCAACCGCTCCCTCATCTCCCGCACGAGCCGCAACGACTCGGCGACGTCTAAGTTCATCTTCCAGTTGCCCGCGATAATGGGCACACGCTTGTTTGGCTGTTCAGTCGGCATTCCGCAATACCTCCACCCCAGGTAGGGTTCGACCTTCCAAGAATTCCAGAGAGGCGCCTCCGCCCGTCGAGACGTGCGTGATCTTGTCCGCTAGGCCCATCTGCTCCACCGCGGCGACCGAGTCTCCACCGCCAACAATGCTGAGCGCTTGGCTGCTTGCCAGAGCCTCGGCCATGGCCCGGGTGCCGCGGGCGAACTCAGGCACCTCGAAGATGCCCATCGGACCGTTCCAGACCACTGTCTTGGCGTTGGCGACAACGTCGGCGTAGGTCTGTATGGTCTCCGGGCCGATGTCCACCACTAGCATCTCGGCGGGGATACCTGACACCGGCACCACCTTGGTTTCCGCTCCTGCTTCCGGCTTGCTGGCTACCACCACATCAACCGGCAAGAGCAGCTTCTCGTCGCCCTTGCGTAGCAGCTCCTCCGCCAGGCCGACCTTGTCCTCCTCCACCAGCGACTTGCCGGTGTCGTAGGCCTGGGCGCGCAGGAACGTGTTGGCCATGGCGCCGCCGATCAGGAGGCGGTCGACCTTGTCGAGCAGGTTGTTGAGCACCCCGATCTTGGTCGAGACCTTGGCACCACCGATGAGGGCCACGAACGGCCGCTCCGGGTTCTCCAGAGCCCTACCCATCGTGTCAATTTCCTTCTCCATCAGGAAGCCGGCGTAGGCCGGGCGGTAGGCGGCCACGCCGGAAGTAGAGGCGTGCGCCCGGTGGGCGGTGCCGAAAGCGTCGTCCACGTAGACGTCGGCCAACTCCGCCAGCTGTCTGGCAAAGACGGCGTCGTTCGCTTCTTCCTCCGGATGGAAGCGCACGTTTTCCAGAAGCAGGACCTGCCCCGGGCGCAGGCCGGAGGCGATCTGCCGCACCTCTGGGCCCACGCTGTCAGGAGCCTTGATTACCGTGCCACCGAGCAATTCTTCCAGTCGCCGAGCCACCGGGTCCAGCCGCAGCTTGTCCACGACCTTGCCGTCCGGTCTGCCCAGGTGAGTCACGAGAATGACGGCGGCGCCGTGCTGCAGAAGATACTGGATCGTAGGCAGAGCCGCCCTAATCCGGGTGTCGTCGGTAATCCGACCCTGCTTGTCGAGAGGAACATTGAAGTCAACCCGCACGAGAACCCGCTTGCCGCTGACGTCGGCGTCGCGGATGGTCTGCTTAGCCATCGCTTGCCCTCCTCACTCGTACAGAAACGCCGGCAGTCGTATTTAGGTACGAACCCCCCCACCGGGAAAGAGAGCCCACGACGCCGGCGCACGCGCTGAACGGAGACCGCCCGCGCCGCTGCGCCCCCGCCAAAGCGGCAAGCGCCCCGCGGCCGGGAAGGCGCCGGTCAGTCGAGAGTAGGTCTAACCCCCGTCGACCGGCGGGAATGACAACGCTGATCTATAGCCCCTTGTCGACCAGGAAGTGGCAGAGGTCAGCCACACGACAGGAGTAGCCCCACTCGTTGTCGTACCAGGCCAGCACCTTTACCATGTTGCCACCCATCACCATCGTGTTGGGCGCGTCCACGATAGAGGAGTGCGAATTGCCGATGAAGTCGGAGGATACCAATTGCTCTTCCGTGAATTGCAGGTAACGCTTCATCGGACCTTCGGCCGCCGCCTTGAGGGCGCCGTTCAGCTCCTCGACCGTCGTATCGCGCTTGATCTCAGCCACGAAGTCGACAATTGACACCGTCGGCGTCGGCACGCGCAGAGAGATGCCGTGGAACTTGCCCTTGAGCTCAGGGATGACCAGGCCAACCGCTTTCGCGGCGCCGGTCGTCGTCGGGATGATGTTGATGGCCGCGGCGCGTGCCCGGCGTAGGTCCTTGTGCACCTGGTCCAGGATGCGCTGATCGTTAGTGTACGAGTGCACTGTGGTCATCAAGCCTTTGTTGACGCCAAAGGTATCGTTGACCACTTTGGCCACGGGGGCCAGGCAGTTAGTCGTGCACGAAGCGTTGGAAATGATATTGTGCTTGGCCGGATCGTACCTGTCCTGGTTCACGCCCAGTACGATGGTGATGTCTTCGCCCTTGGCCGGGGCGCTGATGATGACCTTCTTGGCACCCCCCTGCAAATGGGCCGAGGCCTTGCTGGCGTCGGTGAACAGGCCGGTCGACTCGACCACCACTTCCACCCCGAGATCGCGCCACGGTAGTTTGGCCGGGTCGCGCTCGGCCAGGACCCTGATCTCCTTGCCGTTCACGACCAGCGCACTATCCATGGCCTCGACGGTACCGGGGAAGATGCCATAGTTGGAGTCGTACTTCAGAAGGTGAGCGTTAGTGGCCGTATCGGCCAGATCATTGATCGCGACTACTTCCAGTTGATTGGGGTAGAAGTCGCTGATCGCCTTGAGCACCTGACGGCCTATGCGACCAAAGCCGTTGATGCCAATCCTGGTTGCCATTCTGCCTCCTTAGGGGGGAGGTATCGAACCGTCCCCCGTCATAACCAACAAACAGATTGCTGACCCGCTGGCCGTCCGACGACGGCCCGCTTGGTCGAGAAGAGACGGCACTTACCGGCGACCCGGGAAGGCCGAAACGCCTGGGTAGGTAGCGGCGGCCCCCAGGCCCTCCTCGATGCGCAGCAGCTCGTTGTATTTCGCCACCCGCTCACTGCGCGAGGGGGCACCCGTCTTGATCTGGCCGGAGTTGGTGGCCACCACCAGATGGCTGATCGTCACGTCTTCGGTCTCGCCGGAGCGGTGGGAAATCACGGCGGTGTAACCGGCCCTCTTGGCGGTCTCGATGGCGTCCAGAGTCTCGGTTAGAGTGCCGATCTGGTTGACCTTGATGAGGATGGAGTTGGCCGCGCCCTCGGCGATTCCCCGGCGCAGGCGCTGGACATTGGTGACGAACAGGTCGTCGCCCACCAACTGCACGCGCTTGCCCAGGCGCTCCGTCAAGAGCCGCCAGCCTTCCCAATCGTCCTCCGCCAGCCCGTCCTCGATAGAGATGATCGGATACTTGTCCACCCAGGCAGCGTAGAAATCGACCATCTGCGCCGGCGTGAGCTTTCGATCCTCCTTAGCCAGGTTGTAGTGGCCGTCCTCGAACAGCTCACTGGCCGCCGGGTCGAGGGCGATGAATACGTCTTGGCCCGGTGTGTAGCCGGCACCCCGAATGGCCTCCAGGATCACCTCGACGGCCGCCTCGTTGCTTGGCAAAGAGGGGGCGAAGCCGCCCTCGTCGCCGACGCCCGTGGCCAGGCCGCGCTTGCGCAGCACCGTACGCAGCGAATGGAAGACCTCAGCGCCCATTCGCAGAGCCTCGCGGAAGTCCGGCGCTCCCGCGGGAGCCACCATGAACTCCTGCAGGTCGGTCGAATCAGCCGCGTGCTTGCCTCCGTTGAGGATGTTCATCATAGGCACCGGCAGGTTCCGCGCCATGGGCCCGCCCAGGTACCGATACAGGGGCAACTCCAGATAGCGGGCCGCCGCCCAGGCCGTAGCCAGGGATACTCCCAGTATGGCATTCGCCCCCAGATTAGCCTTGTTGGGCGAGCCGTCCAGGTCGATCATGGCCCGGTCGACGGCCACCTGGTCCAACGCCGACATGCCGTTGAGCGCGGGGGCGATCTTGTCGTTGACATTGGCGACAGCTTTGAGCACGCCCGCGCCGTTGTAGCGCTTGCTATCCTTGTCGCGCAGCTCCAGAGCCTCGTGCACTCCGGTCGAAGCGCCGGAAGGCACCGCCGCGCGCCCCACCGTCCCGTCGATCAGCATCACCTCGACCTCGACGGTGGGATTGCCACGTGAATCCACGATTTCGCGGGCGTGGACGTTTTCTATAGTCGACAACTCAGCCTCCTCAGACACCGGCGACCTGACGTAGCGCCTGCAGGTCCACGCCGTGGTCCACCAAATCCAGCATACGCGCCACTTGGCGCGGGTGAGACACCCTGATGCGGCCCATCATGGGTTCGACTAGCTTCACTGCCGCCATTGTCTCCATCCTGGCGACGATAACCGGCACGCCGACCTCGGTAGCCCTGCTCAGGATTATCGAGTCTGGGTAGAGATTGCCCGTCAGGACCAACGCTTTCGTCGAGGTCTGGAGCGCCGCCAGCTGAATGTCGGCCCGGTCTCCGCCGACGATGACAGCCTTGTTGGGCACTCGCATCATATACCGCAAAGCTGAGTCCACGTTCATCGCGCCTACCTGGAACGACTCGACCAGGTCGCCCTCGCGCTCGCGGCAGCAGAGGATCTCTCCGTCGAGTACGTCGACGAGCTCCCGCACGGACACGGCACTCAGTATCTTGTCCACGGGCAGAGCGCCGAACAACCTCATCCCGTTGCGGCTAAGGAACTTCGCGTATGTGACCTTGACCCGCTCTACCGCGTCCGGAGGGACGCTGTTGACGATGGCGCCAACCAGCCGGTCGCCCAGCATACTCTTGACCATCATCAAATTGTCCGTTGCCAGGTCCGGCCGATAGGCAAGGACATGTATCGCCTTGGCGCCTACCATGTCGGCTATCCTGCTGGCCGAAAGGTTGAGGGAGTAGCCGCCGGAGATCGTGCCGGTGGCCTCCATGATGACCAGATCCCGGTTGGCGGCAATCCTGTCGTAGGCTTGCTTGATCTCGTCCTCCAGACCAAGCGGCATCCCCTTGAGGACCGCATCGTAGACGTCCGGGGTCAGCAGAACAGGGCTGATCGAATCCAGCGGATCGTCGATCTGCAAAGTACGGCTGACAAAGAGGGCATCCTCGTCGGTGAGGCGCCCGCCGACCTCCACGGGCACCGTGCCGAGCGGCTTCATGTAGCCCACGTTCAGCCCCTGCGCCTTGAACTGCAGACACAAGGCGATGCAGATCGCGCTCTTTCCCGAGAGCGCCTGGGTCGACGTCAAGTACAATGGTGCCATGCTGTCCACCACCCTCAATG
This sequence comes from Chloroflexota bacterium, assembly GCA_023473795.1. GTDB lineage: Bacteria > Chloroflexota > UBA6077 > FW602-bin22 > JAMCYS01 > JAMCYS01. The sequence goes on from JAMCYS010000075.1 coordinate 5,873, forward strand.
ATTTTCGCCGGTCAGAATGATCCGCGCATCGACAGCGGTTGCTCCGCCGCCCGCGGGATTGACGACGAGGGGATTCACATCCAACTCAATTATCTCAGGAAAGTCGGTCACGAGCTGCGAGACGCGCAACAACGCATCGACGATGGCAGCCAGGTCGGCCGGGGGCTGGCCACGCACGCCCGCCAGAAGCGGGAAGGAACGGATCTCGTGCACCATGGTTTCCGCCTGGCTGGGCGTAAGCGGCGCCACGCGGAACGACACGTCCTTGAGCACTTCGACGTAGATGCCGCCGAGCCCGAACATTACTAGGTGGCCGAACTGCGGGTCGTGCGTCACCCCGAGGATAACCTCGCGTCCAGGCTTGACCATTTCTTGCACGGCCACGCCCCACACGTCCGCATCCCGTTTGTAGCGCAGGGCATTGGCGCGAATGGCCTTGTACGCAGCCAGTACCTCGGCGTCGTCCTGCACGCCCACACGCACGCCGCCCGCGTCCGACTTGTGGAGAATATCGGGCGAGACGATCTTCATCACAACCGGATAGCCGATCTCCCGGGCAAACTGCACGGCTTCGTTGGCCGAGGTAGCCAGTTTGTTACCCGGCAGGCGCAGACCATAGGCCTCCATCACTCCCCTGGCCTCCAGGTCGCCAAGGGCGGTGCGACCGGCCTCGCGCGCACGCCTGATAACCTCAGCCGCCGCCTCGCGGTCCACCTTCATTTCTACCGGTTGCTCTTCCGGAGTGAGCTGCCACTCCCGGTAACGATCCATCGCCACCAGAGCCTCGACCGCCCGCTCCGGGAAGGTGTAGTTGGGCACGCGACCCTCCCTGAGGATCTGCAGGCCAGGCGCTACCGCCTCGCCACCCATGAAGCTGGCCAGCACGGGCTTGCTACCGTTCTGGCCGGCACGAACGACTACTTCGGCGGTCTTCTCGATCTCCGTCATCGCTTGCGGTGTCAGCAGTACCAGTAACGAGTTGACATTGGGATCGGCCAGCGCCGCATCGATCGCCACCTGGTAGCGATCAGCCTGCGCGTCGCCGATGACGTCGACCGGATTGTAGACGCTGGCCGCGCGCGGCAGGTGCTCACGCAACCGGGCGATCGTCTCGGGAGCAAACGACGCCAGCTGCAACCCCTTCCGCTCGCAGGCATCGGTTGCCAGAATGCCGGGACCGCCGGCGTTGGTCACAATCGCTAGACGCTTGCCCGCCGGCAAGGGCTGGTAGGCGAACGCCAGCGAAATGTCGAACAGGTCCTGCATCGTCGCCGCTCGCAGGATGCCAGACTGCTTGAAGGCGGCGTCGTAGGCCGCCTCGGAGCCGGCCAGGCTGCCCGTGTGCGAGGAAACGGCCCGCGAGCCTGCCGCCGTGCCGCCGGACTTCACTATCACCAGAGGCTTCTTCTTGGTCAGTGCCGTGGCGGCCTTGCGGAACTCGCTACCGTTGGTGACCCCTTCCAGATACGCCACCACGACCCTTGAATCAGGGTCCTGGCGGAAAGCCCGGAACATGTCGATTTCGCTCAGGTCCGCCTTGTTACCCAGACTCACGATCTTGCTGAAGCCGACCTGCTCGGATACGGCCCAGTCGAGAATGGCAGTGAGCAGGGCGCCGGACTGGGAGACGAATGCTATGTCTCCCACCTCGGGCTGAGCAGCGGCGAAGGTCGCGTTGAGACGGGACTTCGTATCGATAATCCCGAGGATGTTGGGGCCGAGAATGCGCATGCCGCCCTCGCGGGCAATGCGCGTGATCTCCTTTTCCGCCGCCAGGCCCTCCGGCCCCACCTCGCGGAAACCGGCGGTGATGATCACGGCGCCTTTGGCCCCCTTGGCCACCGCGTCTCGCAGCACTGCTGCCACCAGAGGCTGCGGCACCACCACGACCACCAGGTCCACAGGACCCGGTATGGAAACCAGATCGGGATATACTTTCAGACCAAGCAGCCCGTCAGCCTTGGGGTTGACCGGATAGATCGGGCCAGGAAAGCCCATCTCCAGCATGTTCTTCAGCACCGTGTGGCCCAGGCCCTTCTCATTACGCGAAGCGCCAACAACGGCCACGGAAGCAGGTGAGAAGAACGCCTTGAGGATGTCGCCTACGTTTTCACTAACATCGGAAGTTGTGACCACGCCGAATATCTCTCCCAACTACGCCGCCCCAGGCGGCGAGACAATCAGCCTGCTAGAACGCGAAAACGAATACTAAGTCGTTCACGTTCGTATTCGTCGGACCAGTAACTAACAAGTCCCCAATCTGTGCAAAGAGAGTATAGCTGTCGTTGTTCGCCAGGTAGTGCCAGGGATCGAGCCCCTTTCCTGCCGCCCGGGCCAGAGTCTCGCCATCGGCCACGGCGCCGGCGGCGTCCGTGGGACCGTCGCTGCCGTCGGTGGCCAGGCTGATAATCGCCACATTCTCTATGCCCGATATCTTCATTGCCGCTGCCAGACAGAGTTCCTGATTGCGCCCGCCTTTGCCCTGGCCGCGCACGGTCACCGTGGTCTCTCCCCCCGCGACGATGCAGGCAGGCCTAGCCAGCGGACGGCCGGAGCGGGCGACCTCCCGAGCCAACGCCGCCTCGAACTTGGCCACCTCACGCGCTTCTCCTTCCACGAAACTGGTCAAGAAGAGCGTGTTGAAGCCCAGCTCCTTGGCCTTGGCGACCGCGGCCTCCGAGGCGATTTCGTTGCTGGCCACCAGGAGGTTCTGCCCCTTGGCGAATACCGGATCGCCGGGCTTTGGCGTGTCGGGGATCTCACCCGCGAGCCCTTGCCGGAGATGGCGGAGAACGGCGGGCGGCACCTGGTCGAGGATGCCGTAGCGCTCCAGGACATTGTAGGCGTCCGCGAACGTGCTGGTGTCGGGCACGGTTGGACCGGAGGCGATTACGTCCAGCGGGTTACCTACGACGTCCGAGAGGATCAACGAGACCAGCGTAGCCGGGTAGGCCAGCCGCGCCAGATTGCCACCCTTCATCCGTGACAGGTGCTTGCGCAGCGTGTTGATCTCGTTGATCGTCGCCCCGCAGCGCAGCAGAAGGTTGGTGAGGCCCTGCTTATCGGCCAGAGTCAAGCCCTCGGCAGGTGAAACCAGCAGCGCGGAGCCACCCCCCGAGATCAAACAGAAGACCAGCGAGTCCTCGCCAGCAGCCTCGACCAGCTCCAGCATGCGCCGGCCGCCCCGCAGCCCATTCTCGTCAGGTAGGGGATGGCCCGCTTCATTAATCGCCACTCGCGCCGTTGGCGCCGTGTACCCGTACTTGGTATTCACCAGGCCCGCGATGATACGGTCCCCCAGGATCTCCTCCACCGCCATCGCCATGGCGACGCTGGCCTTGCCGCCGCCGATGACGTATATGCTGCGGAAGCGTCTCAGATTGTACGTTTCAGCGCCGACAAACAGGGTTTCGCCCTGCAAGCGCAGGCAACGCCGCACCGCTTCCGCGGGATCGACTGCCCGCAGTGCCTCAGCCAACACCGACATCGCCAGCCGGCGATGCCCAGTAGGGTCGTTCTCTTCGCCATACTGCCAGTGTACTAGACCCTCGATGAGAGCAGCCCCCTCTCTAACCAGCAACTAGGAATCCGCCGCCCAGCGCCACGTCACCGGGACCACAAAAAAGCACCCTCTTTGCATGGGGTGCTTAGGCGGGCAGGCTCGCGGGGCCCTGCGCCTTCGCACGTCCTCGCCGCCACTTCCATCCCCGACTTGACACTCAGAGCGGAGTCTACCATACGACCGGCACCATGTCAACGCGGCCCTGGCAAGCGCAAGCCTGGCAATCTTCGTCGGAAAGCGCCCTGCCGGACAGCCGTCGCATCGCCAACAGTGCCAGATTCCCTTTGCCGCGGGACCTTGCCCAGAGGGTAGGTCTCACTCGCCCGACCTTGGCCCGCTTCCTGCACCTTAAGTCCGCGCACAAGGGTTTGCTAACCTCCAGACCGGCGCGCAACGCGGCGTCATTCGACTCCCGCCGCAGCTGTTTGGACAACTCCACAAGGTAGGTGCCAGCTTTGGGCTTCATTGCATCGATTTTGACGCTTCGCGACTCCCTCAGCTGGGCCCTTCTTGGCCTCTCCCCGCTGCAGCAGTCTGCCCTCGAAGTCGAAGGCGGCGCCAACAGATTTCGACCGTTTGGACCCGAGCTCACGCCCCGCAACCTACCCTCCGACCTGCCCATCTATGCGGTCCGCGGCTACCGCAAACGGCCCCTGGCCACAGTGACGAGCCAAGGCGATGTCAGCCTGTCGTACCAGCCGCGCGAAACCTTCGACGTCGTGGCTGCCTTCTACGAGGGACAGCTCCAGGTCAAGCGCTGGGACGTCACGGACAGCCACGAGGACACCGGCGCCGGTTACCGCGCCCGCCGTTTCGACGTGCAGAAAGGAGCTCGATTGGGCTCCATAGCCGTCGAAGAGACAGTGGCCGACCTGGGCCCCATCGAGCACCGCACGGTCAGCGTCAGCATCGACATCGCCTACTGGGACTGAGCCCGACAACGGGGCTCTTCGCCCTTTGCATGGAAATCGCCTAGCACTCGGCGTCTCTGCCGGGCGCGGGACCGCACGGGCAGCGACGCCCACGCCTGCCAATACGTCCCTCTTACGAACGAAGACCTGACAACGGCCCTCCCTTTCCAGAGAGCGCATCACCGGCGTATAATTGGCCCGACCGATTCCAGCGCTGGCCTGATTGACCAATAGCCAAGCTAGGGAGGCTGCAACCGTGCCCAAGTACGACCTGCTACTCAAAGGCGGACGTGTCCTCGACCCCAGCCAAGACCTTGACTGCGTTTGCGATGTTGCCGTAACCAAGGGTGTAATCACCGGGATGGCCCCCGACTTATCCTGGACTGACGCCGGACGAGCCATCGATGTCTCGGGCACGATCGTGATGCCCGGCCTGGTCGATTTTCACACGCACGCCTACTGGGGCGTTTGCGAGTACGGCGTCGACCCCGACCTCACCTTCTTGCCCCGCGGCACTACCACAATTCTCGACGTGGGCAGCGCGGGCGCTATAACGCTGCCCGGCTTCCGGCACTACGTAGTCGAACGCTCCCGCACCCGCATCAAGGCCCTCCTACACGTCAACACGGCGGGAATGACCCACTCGGTGGGCGAGCTCATCGGACTGCAGTATCTGGACCCGGAACGCACCGCCGCCGTCGCCAAAGAAAACGCCGACTTAATAGTCGGCATCAAGGTGCGCCTGAGTCGCAACGTCGCGGGCGAGAATGACTGGCAGGCTTTCCAGGCGGCACGCAAAGCAGCAGAGCTGGCTGGCATTCCCTTGATGGTGCACTTCGGCAGTTCGTTCACGCCGCTGGCCCAGGTTCTGGACGCCATGCGGCCGGGTGACATCCTCACCCACTGCTTCAGCGGGCGAGCGAACAACATCATGGACGAGAAGGGGCGCCTCCTGCCCGAGGTCTGGGCCGCGGTGCGCCGTGGGGTCAACGTGGACGTCGGCCACGGGATGGGCAGCTTCAACTTCGACACCGCCAGCGCCGCGCTCAAGCAAGGTCTGCTGCCGACGACGATCAGCAGCGACTTGCATGCCTACAGCCAACCGTACCCCGTCATCGACCTCCTCACCGTGATGAGCAAGTTCGTCTACGTGCTAGGTCTGCCGCTGGGCGAGGTCGTGCGGCGCGCGACGGCAGTCCCGGCCCAGCTGCTCGGTCTGGCCGACGTGGCGGGAAGCCTCAGGGTGGGCGCTCCGGCCGATGTCGCCGTTGTCCGTGAGCTCGCGGGCCAGTTCGAGCTGTGGGACGCGGACAAGAATTCGCGCCTTTCGCCTAACCTGCTGACGCCGTTCCTAACCCTGCGTGCCGGCGAGGTCTTCTGAGCGGCAGTCGTCAGGCCGGGCGAGGCTACCGCAGTCACCCCGCCGGCGATATACCCGGCCTCTGTCCCGCCGGACCGCCTTGGCGGGGCAGGCTTGCCTATATCGCCAGCAGTACTTTGCCGGTGGTCTGCCGCGCGGCGAGCCGCCGGTGAGCCTCTGGCGCTTCTGCCAGGGGCAGCTCGGCGCCAATGTCCACCTTGACCGCCCCGGAAGTCACCCACTCAAGGACCGTGCTGGCGCGCCAGACAAGTTCCTGCCGTGAAGCCACATAGTTGCCCAACGTGGGCCTGGTCAGGAACAAAGACCCCTTGGCGTTCAACAACTGCGGGCTAATAGGCGGCACGGGACCGCTGGCTTGCCCAAACAGGACCATGTAGCCCCTCGCCGCTAAGCAATCCAGACTCCGGTCGAACGTGTCTCTGCCCACTGAGTCGTAGACCACCTGGAGTCCTGTCCCATCGCTGAACCGTTTGGCGGCCTCGACGAAGTCCTGCTTGGTGTAGTTGATGGCCTCGTCGGCACCAAGCGCTCGCGCCAGCGCCACCTTCTCTTCAGTTCCCGCGGTGGCGAGGACGCGGGCGCCACGGTGCTTGGCCATCTGCACGAGCAGCTGCCCCACCCCGCCGGCAGCGGCGTGCACGAGGCAGGCATCTCCCGGCTTGAGAGGATAAGTGCTGTGGCTGAGGTAGTGCGCGGTCATACCCTGCAGCATGGTGGCCGCCGCCAGACGGTAGTCCACGCCCTCCGGTAGGACCACCAGCCGGCTCGCCGGCACAAGGGCGTACTCGGCATACGAGCCGATGATGTTGGCGTAGGCCACTCGGTCTCCCACGCGCACCTCGCTCACCCCGGAGCCAATGGCCACTACTTCCCCAGCGCCCTCGTTGCCGGCGGTAAACGGGAGGGGCGTCTTGTACTGTCCCAACCGCTGGTAAATGTCGATGAAGTTCACGCCGCTGACGGCAAGCCTCAGCAAAGCCTGTCCCTCGCCAGGCTCTGGCCGCGGCACATCCTCAAGGCGCATCACCTCGGGACCACCATAGTCGTGTACCCTGACGGCTCGCATAGTAACCCCCTGCTCCTAGCGCTATTCACCCATGTATGTTATAGCGCCAAAATACTCACTTGGGGGTCGGGTCGTAGTGGCCCCGCGGTCGCTGGCCAAACATGTAGGCAGTGGACGTCTTCAGACCGGCACCCGAGGACATGATAGGGACGTAAACCGAGAAGGCCGCCCAAAATAGCGCCAGCTCCACGATCTGTCGCCAGAACGGCACTCGTTGCCGCATCAAGTCCTCGGTGTTCCAGAGGAGCAGGAAAGAGGCAAGACTAACTAGACTGCCTACCGCCAGGATGATGGTCAGCACCCACGTCACCAGCCCCGCCAGAATGCCAGTCCCCCCGTGGCTCTGTAGCAGGAGGACAGCCGTGGCCGCCAGAGGTCCTGCGCCCGGCAGTACGGTCAGGGTGTCGCGTTCCACACCGTCCTTCAGCTTGCGCAGGAAGAGGCGCGGTTTGCGGTGCAGAGCCGTCTCGACAACTTCGTCCAGCGGTCCCTCGCGCCAGCGCGCGCTCTGCCTGAATAGAGCGCGATAGCTCCGCAGATAGGCAGCGACGCGCTCGCGCCACGTACGTCGTGGGCCCACCACCATCACCGGGTATACCCACAAAGGCAAAGGCAGGCCGACCACCTTGAAGTCGCGCCCATAGCGCATTCCCAAGCGCACCTCGACGCCGGAATCCTGGCTGTGCGAGTTGGTGGGCCAGAAGTCGACGCTTCTCAAGAGCGCCAGGCTGGCCGCCGCCCCAGTGAAGGCAATCTCTGGCTTGCGGTTCCAGCCCAGAGTGAGGACCGAACTGCCCAGGGCAGCCAGGCGACTGTGCAACGGGGCGTGCCAGTAGCTGGTGGTAAACAGGACCACCGGCTGGTAGGCGTGGCGGTGGCGCATCTTATCGGTAGCATAGTGATATGCCAGACAGGGCAGGTACTGGGCGTGGAACAACGTATCGCAGTCGAAATCCGCCACTATCTGGTAGTGAGGAGGGAATCCTTCTCGCAGCGCCTCAAGATAGAGGACCTTGCCGGCGTAGTTCATCGCCGACGACGGCCCAGGTAAGTGGCCGGGGATCTCCGGGTGTCTGATTTGGCGAACGACCAAACGACCGGCGAACTCGTCGGCGAGCTCGCCCACCAGCGGCGGCGTGATCGGGTCGCCCTCCTCGGTCGCGAACACAACCTCCACGTTATGGAGACGTCCGTCCACCTTCGGCCAATTGGAGGCGTAGATGGAGTCGAGGGTCTCGCGCAGCATCTGCCGGTTGCCTTCCCGAAAGGCCCGAATCAGCAGCGTGACTCTGTAGCGTCGCCACTCCTGGCTGTCCAGCCCCCGCAGGTCTGCCAGCCAGTCCCGCCGACCGGCCCGTAAGACGCGGCGTCGGTTGAACAGAGAGTAGACGCCGAAGTAGAGTAGCCGGCTGGCGAAGTAAGTAGTGGCCACCGTGACGAATAGTATGCCCAAGAGCGGGTTGAGCAGCGTCAGCCAAATTGGTGCGAGCAGGACGAGCCAGCTGACGACGCCTGGCATTGTCTCCCAGAAACGAGTTCCATCCCGCCTCACGGGCCCTTCATCTACCGCCAACTGGCCAACGTCAATTTCCGACTGAGCGTACGACGCGATTCTCGGTGTCGCCATCTCACGCGCCGGTCTGCCGGCCGTTTCGGCTACTGGTCGCGCGCGACTCAGGCGTTCCCCATCCATAGATTCTCCCCTCAGTCTCCCGACCAAACTGTCCCCGGAGCCTGCCGGATTAGGCAGGATATGTGCCATTTGGCGAGCCACAGGTGTTCCTGTTCCTTGCCGGAGAGACCGCAGTGTGATAGTCTGGAGCTGGATGTCAGGCCGGCTGCCTCGCCGGCTCCATGCCCATTCCGCTGCCCAGCTCCTGATCCGGCGCCTCGCATCGCTTTCGCCTGGGGGTGGGGAAGTGGCACGCAGGTGGTTCTACTTGCCGCTCGTTCTCAGCCTACTACTGGTCGGTTTCGTGCAACCGCGGAGCGACGTCGGGCATCAGCCTTTGGAAAACCACACCACCCTCACTAGAGTCGCTCCGGTCGATAGCCAACTTAGGCCCACCGCAACGGGCCGAGCCGTGCTTTGGGCCAACGATCGACCGTTCTTTCCTGTCGGCGTCACCTACCACTTCACCCGCCAGCAGGGAGAGTGGGATGCGGACTTGAAGCTGATGCAGGACATGGGCCTAAACACGGTACGCGCGGACTTCGCTTGGCGCGACATCGTCCCCACCTGGGAAGGGAGGTACAACTTCGCCGTTCTGGACCAGTTTCTCGACAAGGCAGCGCAGTACGGATTATATGTCGTGCCCGTCTTCTCGTACGCCACGGGCGATATCAACACTCCTTGGTGGTTCTGGCTTTTCTACCGCGGCTGGGGGGCGGTTGGCGCGGATGGCTGGCGGCCCTTCGGCGACTGGCCAAGCATGAACAGCGCCGACTACCGGCGCCTGTTTTCGGAGTACGTATCCCAGACAGTGCGCCACCTAAGCCAGCATCCGGCCGTGTTGGCCTATCAGGTGATGAACGAGCCGCATTATCCGCCAGAGCCGCTCAGCGACTACAGCGACGCTGCGCTGAAGGCGTTCCGCCAGTGGGCAAGGGACAATCACCAGTCGTTGCAGGACCTCAACGGCTCCTGGGACAGCGACTATCGTTCCTTCGCGGACATCGTGCCCCCCCAGTTGACCAGCCAGGGGGCGGACTGGTCAACGCTTCTCTGGCAGGACTGGCGCAAGTTCGCCTACGAGAGCGTCGCTTCTTTCGTAGGCTATATTGCCACGGTAGTGCGGCAAGCCGATGGCCAGAAACACGCGATTCTGGTATCGGAAATGACGTGGTGGTGGTGGGGTGAAGAGCCGGCGACGGCGGTGTCCCCGGAGTACGTCTACGACGCAGCCGACGTAGTCGGCTTCGACGTCTATCCGGAAAGCGGCGCGCACGCCGACTATTACGGACTGAACGTGGACTTGCTGCAGCGGATCTGGCAGAAGCCCGTCTGGGCAATGGAGGTCAACCGCAAGGACGGCAATCCCACCGCGGGCGAGATACGAGCCTTCGTCGCCTCGGCGGTCGAACGCGGGGCGACTGGTATCTTCTACTTTGAATGGCGCGACACCTGGAGCGATGGCGGAGCCTACGGTCTGCTGGACACCCGTGGCAACCCCAAGCCGCAGTTCTACGCTTTCGCGGACACGGTCGATTGGCTGCGCCGCCAAGCCGACCGCTTGGTTTCAGGGCAGGTGTCGCCGCCCGATGCGTACGTGGTTTGGTCATCAGAGGCCATCGCCATCACAGCCGGGGATAAATCACCCGCGCACGATGTCTTCCAGACCGCCAGCAAGCTGCTGCGGCGTGGCCTGCGGGTAGGCATCCTCCCCGAAGCGCAGGCGCTGGCGGTGGGACTAAATCCGACCGCGGGTGTGTTCTACGGTCAAGCGGGAGCGCGATGACGCCAGCCGATTTGATTGCCAATCTGCCTGCTTGGCTGGTAATCTCTCTAGTTCTAGGCGCGGCCCTGGGCTGCGGCTATAAAAGTCTCTGGCCACGGTCGGCGCCGAACCTGACCTGCGCGGTCTTCCTGTGGTCGGTCGGCCTCGTGTTCGGTCACCTGCTAAGCGTCGTGGGTGAACTCCCCGGCTGGCGTTTGGGCGCCCTCTACCCAGTGCCCGGTCTGGCTATCGGCCTCTTGCTGGTGCTAATTGCCAAGCGGCGGCAGGTATGCTAATATTCGAGGTAGCGTGCGCCGCCTGAGCCGATGGATGTACTATGCTCAGTGTTACCCCTCCGGCCAATGGGCGGGCGGCGTTCCGGCCCGCGCCGGGCCAGCGTCATCCGCCGGCTGTGGCGAAGCCTGGAGGTGGCCAGAGAATGCTCGAAGGCTTCAGGGACATCCTGATAGTCGTGCTCTTCTTCCTTCTCGTCGTCGTCATCGCCCTCCTCGCGGTTCTGATTCTGCAGGTGTACCAGTTGGTCCGTATGGTCCGCGGCGAGGTCGCGCCTATTTTGGACTCGATGAAGCGGACCTCCACCACAGTGAGGGGAACGGCTGAGTTCGTCGGCGAAACTACAGTCATCCCACTCATCCGCGTAGTCAGCACCCTGGCCGCCGCGGTCAGATTCGTGCGTGCCTTTCTCGGCCTTACCAACCGCTAGCGGCGGCGTTTGCCGCCGACAAGGGGGATGCGATTTTGGCAACAGACAGAGCAGGCAGCTTCTTGGTTGGCTTGGTATTGGGCGGGGCCGTGGGCGCCGCTCTCGCCTACTTGATGGCCCCTCGGCCGGGCGATGAGATACGCTCGGACTTGGTGACGCGCGGCATCGAACTGAAACAGCAAGCAGAAGGGGTCGTGGACCAAGTGATTGAGAAGGGGCGCGTGGCCGTAGAAGAGCAGCGCAGCCGCTTCCAGCAGGCTATCGCCGAGGGCAAAGAGGCGTCGGCCCGTACCAGGTCCGACCTGCTCAAACGGTACGAGCAGGCAAAGGAGCAAGGTAAGGCCTGAGCCAAGATCAAGCGGCTAACGGCAGGACGGACGGCACGGCCCGTACCGCCCTGCCAGGTCGCATCGTCCGATCCATCCGATTTCTAGCCTCACCCTGGATGAACCCCCAGTCCACCGCTTGCCCCCAAAGGCACCGGCTTGGACAGTGAGAAAAGAGACAGAATGCTGGAGAACTACGGCACCCCGAACCCGATTGGCACGGACACGATAGAAGTCGTCTGCCGCAACTGCGGGCGTACCCGTCGCGCGGTGCGTGTAGTGGCGAGGATGTTACCGATGGACGAGCAGGGGCGAGCGTACACAGAAGTCTGCCACGAATGTCTGAACGAGGAGCGGCTGGTGCACCGCAAGGGCCGCGCTAGGACGCCGTAGCAGCCGCGTTGGCGCCCCGCTTCTGCGCCGCACTCCGCCGCCAGCAGCCTCGCTTGCTGGCGATGCACTTCTCTTGTTCTTCACGTGTGAGCGGCGGCGTGCCCCGCAGGCAGTAGATCTGGTACAGGGTTTCGCCGTCGTCCACCGTCCAGTTCTCCCTGTAGTAGTCGCAGCCGGTCGGGAAGCGCCGCATGTTGATGGAGTCGCGGAACGTGATGACCACACCCCCTAGGAATACGCCCTCTCCGTCGTAAAGCGGAGGGGACGGCTCAATTCTAGCACGGCTGCCGGCTCGCCGCCAGTGGATCTCGTCTCCCTTGAAAGTGGCAAGCAGGCTCCCTAATTCGAGGCCCCCTCCTTACGGAACATAAGGCAGTACTGGTGGTGCCTGTTGCCCACCCAGGCCGAGCCTACTCCCAGAGGCAGTAGCTTCTTGTCGTCCTGAAGCCAGAGCCGCTCGTCCTTGGGCACCCAACGCTGGGATAAGGAACGCACGGTGTCGAAGGCCAGCGGGTAGAGGCGGCCGCCGGTGTAGACGTTGTTGGTGATCACGGTCAGATAGCCACCCGGCGTCACTACTTCGTGTACTTGATCAAAGACCTGCCGCTGGGCCTCCAGAAACTCCTCATAGACGGCGATGTTACCCAGGTCCGCCGCATCCGCGCTGTATTGCGTATCCAACCCCTCTGTGGCGCGCCCACGCTGTCGCAGACTGCGGCGATGCAGCTGATTCCAGTAAGGCGGGCTCGTAATGCAGTAGTCCACGCGCGACACGCCTCGTTCAGCCAGCAACTTGATCAGGTCTCGCGAATTGCCCTTGATGACGATTCCCCGCAGACCCTCGGACTGGCCGGTCAGCTCGGCCGCCACCCGTTCCTCCGCAGTCTGGGCATAGCGCGTCTGCAGTTCGACCCCGACCGCGTGCCGCCCGGTGCGCAGTGCCGCCACGAGAGCGCTGCCCGTGCCCACGAACGGATCCAGCACCCAACCCCCGGGATGGGTGAAGAACGAGACGAACTCGGACACCAGCGTCTCCGGGAATTTCGCGGGGTGGAGCAGCTCGCCCGGCCGGCGCCGGGGAGGATTGTGCACGAACCAGCTCTTGGTGAATTTGATCCAGGTGCGACCGTCAAGGTCGTTCAAGCGATTGCCCATGGCCAGCAAGATAGCAAGTAATCCGCCTGCTGTCAAACCGGACAAGTTGGCGTACAGCTTGCTATATTGCTTGTTGCCGGCAGCAGCACCCCGTCCTCCTGTGATATAATTCCCGATTGATCCACTTCGCCAGGGAAGATCGGCAAAGTATGCCCCAAGACAAGATAATTGTGCGCGGAGCGCGCGAGCACAACCTGAAGAACATCGACGTCGAGATACCACGCGATAGGCTCGTCGTCATCACGGGCCTCTCCGGCTCCGGCAAGTCGAGTCTGGCCTTCGACACCATATACGCCGAGGGCCAGCGCCGTTATGTGGAGTCACTTTCGGCCTACGCGCGCCAGTTCCTCGGCCAGATGGAGAAGCCTGATGTGGACTACATCGAGGGCCTCTCACCGGCCATCTCGATAGACCAGAAGGGGGTCAGCCACAACCCGCGGTCAACCGTCGGCACCGTCACCGAGATTTACGACTACCTGCGCCTCCTCTTCGCGCGCGTTGGGCGACCGCATTGCCCCAAGTGCGGCCGCGAGATCAGCCAGCAGACCGTACAGCAGATCGTGGATAGCGTCTTGGCGCTGCCTGTGGGGTCGCGTCTGATGATAATGGCCCCCTTGGTGCGCGACCGCAAGGGCGAACACCAGCAACTGCTCGAAGAGATGCGCAAGGCCGGCTACGTTCGCGTGCGAGTGGATGGGCAGATCAGGGACTTGAGCGAGGACATCGACCTCGACAAGAATCGCAAGCACACCCTAGAAGTGGTCGTGGACCGGCTCGTCGTGCGGGCGCCGTCGCTGGATGGAGTGAACGAGGACGCCTCTCGCATAGCCGACTCCGTCGAGACAGCGCTCAAGCTGGGAGCGGGGGTCGTGCTGGTGGCAGTGCAGGACGGCGACGAGCTGCTGTTCTCCGAGCACTTCGCCTGCGTCCACTGTGGCATCAGCGTTGGCGAAATCGCACCTCGCACGTTCTCTTTCAACAGCCCGCACGGAGCCTGCCCGACCTGCACGGGGCTGGGCACGACGCTGGAAATCGACCCGGACCTGGTCATCCCCAACAAGGAATTGAGTCTCGCCGAGGGGGCCATCCAACCCTGGTCGCGCTCCACCGGCAACGGCGAAGGCTATTTCTACCAGATGGCGGAATCGGCGGCTCGCCACTACGGTTTCTCGACCCAGACGCCGGTGGCACAGCTGCCGCCCAAAGCCTTGGACGTAGTGCTCTACGGTAGCCGGGGCGAGACCATCAAGTTCCGCCACGAAGCCAGAGGTCGCTTGCGTGAGTACGAGACCGCCTTCGAGGGAGTGATCCCCAACCTGGAGCGCCGCTACAAGGAGAGCGGGTCGGACTACATCCGCCTGGAGATCGAGCGCTACATGGCCTCGCGACCTTGCCCCACCTGTCACGGCGCCCGCCTGAAGCCAGAGAGCCTGGCGGTGACGATACTGGGCAAGAGCATCGTCGACGTCACGCACTTCTCCGTTCTGGAGGCCGCGACCTGGTTTGCCGGGCTGCTGCCGCAGCTCACGGAGCGCGAAGCCACTATCGCCCGGCAGATCATCAAGGAAATCAGGTCGCGGCTGGGTTTTCTGGTCGACGTCGGCCTGGACTACCTGACTGTAGACCGGACGGCCGGCTCCCTCTCCGGCGGTGAGGCCCAGCGCATCCGCTTGGCCACCCAGATTGGCAGTAGCCTGATGGGAGTGCTCTACATCCTCGATGAACCGAGCATCGGCCTGCATCAGCGCGACAATCGCCGCTTGATCGGCACGCTCGAGCGCCTGCGCGACCTCGGCAACACCGTCCTGGTGGTGGAGCACGACGAGGAGACGATTCGCTCGGCCGATTACGTGGTGGACGTCGGGCCGGGAGCCGGCGAGCAAGGCGGCCACGTGGTAGTGGCCGGTACCCTCTCCGAGTTGCTTGCCTGTCCAGACTCCGTCACCGGGCAGTTCTTGCGGGGAGAGAGGAGCGTTCCCGTCCCCAGCAGTCGCCGTCCCGGCAACGGGCACGCGCTCGTGGTCAAGGGAGCGCGTGCCAACAACCTCAAGAGCATAGAGGTCTCCATTCCGCTCGGGGTGTTCGTCTGCGTGACCGGCGTCTCTGGTTCGGGCAAGAGCACCTTGGTCAACGAGGTGCTGCACCGGCGACTGGCACAGATCATCTACCGCAGCAAAGAGCGCCCCGGCGAGCACGACGCCTTGCTCGGCGCCGAGCACCTGGATAAGGTCGTGAACATCGACCAGTCGCCCATCGGTCGCACGCCCCGCTCCAATCCGGCCACTTACACGGGCGTCTTCACGCCCATCCGCGACCTGTTCGCCTCGCTGCCAGATGCCAAGCTGCGCGGCTACGCCCCCGGTCGCTTCTCCTTCAACGTGAAAGGCGGGCGGTGTGAGGCCTGCCAGGGAGAAGGCATCATCCAGATCGAGATGCAGTTCTTGCCGGACGTTTTCGTTCCCTGCGAGGTCTGCAAGGGCAAACGCTACAACCGCGAGGCTCTCGAGATCAAGTACCGGGGCAAGTCGATCGCCGACGTCCTGGAGATGACGGTGGACGAGGCGCTGGTCTTCTTCGACGCCCTGCCGGCGATCCGCCACAAGCTGGCGACGCTGGCCGACGTGGGTTTGGGCTACGTCCACCTCGGCCAACCGGCCACGACTCTGTCGGGTGGCGAGGCGCAACGCGTCAAGCTCGCGGCCGAGCTCTCCCGCCGGGCCACTGGCAAGACGCTATACATCCTCGACGAACCTACCACCGGCCTCCACTTCGCCGACGTCGAGCGCCTCCTCCAGGTCTTACAGCGACTGGTGGACAGCGGTAACACGGTGCTCGTCATCGAACACAACCTCGACGTCATCAAGCAAGCGGACCACATCATCGACCTGGGGCCGGAAGGCGGCGACGCCGGGGGGCGCGTCATCGCCGAGGGCAGTCCTGAGGCAGTCTCGGCAAGGCAAGAGTCCTTCACCGGTCAATACCTACGAAGAGTGCTGCCGGGCTGGTTAGCGGGAGTCGTCTAGCCCGGCAGGCTGCACCAAACACAGCGAGTCTGTTGCCGTATCAGCGGCAAGAGGAAGGGCAGAATGGCAACCACTCAGGTACTACGCCGGCTGTTAGCGCAAGAGGAAATCCTCGTGGCGCCAGGCGCCTGCGACGCTCTAGTGGCCCGGCTGATCGAACAGGCCGGCTTCACGGTTGTCTACATGACCGGAGCAGGCACCGCGAACGGCATCCTGGGTCTGCCGGATATTGGCCTGACCACGCTGACCGAGATGGCCACCAACGCCCGACACATCTGCGACGCGATTTCGCTACCGGTGATAGCAGACGCCGACACAGGCTTCGGCAACGCGCTCAACGTGATGCGCGCAGTGCGGGAGTACGAGCAGGCGGGGCTCGCGGGGCTCCACATCGAGGACCAGGTGGCGCCCAAGCGCTGCGGCCACGTCGCGGGTAAGGAGTGCGTCGCCCTGGAGGAGATGGTGGGCAAAGTCCAGGCTGCCGTCGCCGCCCGCCGTGATCCCGACTTCGTCATCATCGCCCGCACCGACGCTCGCGCCCCACTTGGTTTCGATGAGGCTGTGAAGCGTGGCCGCGCCTACGCGGCGGCGGGGGCGGACCTGATCTTCCCCGAGGCACTGGAGTCGCGGGAGGAGTTGGCGGAGTACGCGCGCGCCGTGCACGTGCCCTTGATGGCCAACATGACCGAGTTCGGCAAGACTCCCTACTTCAGCGCCCGCGAATTCCAGGAAGCGGGTTACAGCGTCGTGATCTACCCGATGTCGGCCTGTCGCGTCGCCCTGAAGGCTATGCAGGACTTCCTGCGTGACCTCAAGCAGACTGGAACCCAGACGGCATGGCTGCCCCGCATGCTGACCAGAAGAGACCTGTACTCGCTCCTGGACTACTCTTCCTACACGGAGCACGAGCGCCGGTACTTGGGTGAGGGTGTGGAACCACTCGAGTAATGGTCTAGCGCCAACGTCCGGCTGGACTCAAAGTCTGGGCGCTGAGACTGTCGGAACCGCGCTCGAATTTCTTGGCATAGGCCCTGCGTTCGGCCCCGGCGGGGCCGAGTCGCTTCTGGTGGGGAGGAAGTGGCTGGCTAGGGTACGCCCGGCCTCACCGCTTTCTCTCAAATGACTGCTAGGCTGGTCCTTCAGTCATGAAGCCGCGCTTTGCCGCGCCTCATCGGCCAACCCCGAAGGCGGTGGCAGTTCGCCGCGCTCGTGCAGCCGGACTAGCGCGTCCACCACGGTGGGATCGAACTGTCTCCCTGCCATCCTCTTCGCCTCCTCAACGGCGTCGACGGCGGAACGGGCCTGCCGATAGGGACGGCCGGCAGTCATTACCTCGTAGGCGTCTGCCACTGCCACCAGGCGGGCGGCCAACGGCGTCGCCGTGCCGCGCAGACCCGAGGGATAGCCAGTGCCGTCCCAGCGTTCATGGTGGTGGAGAATGCTGGGGGCAATGTCCCGCAGGGCCTCCACGTCGCGCAGAACCGCGGCTCCCAGCTGCGCGTGGGAGCGCATCGTCTGCGCCTCCTCCGGCGTGAGCCGGCCCAACTTGCGCAACACGGCGTCGCCGACGCCTAACTTGCCCACGTCGTGCAGAAGGGCGACTACCTCTACCTGCTCAACTGTGCCGTGATCAAGGTTGATCTCTTGCGCCAGCAGGCGCGCGACCTGCGCCACCCTTCGGCAGTGGCCAAGGGTGAACGGGTCATTCACCTCGACGGCCGAAGCGAGCGCGCTGATTGTGTCCAGGTAACGCCGCTGCAGGTCGGCGTAGAGACGGGACGTCAAGATTGCCGACGCCGCCTGCGCGGCCAGCACCGTCAACGCCTGCAGATCGTCTGGGCTGAGCAACGAGGGGCGAGTGCGGTGCACGTTGAGGAAACCGACCAGCGTGCCCCGTGCAACCATCGGCATTCCAAAGAAGGAACGCAAGTCGGCGCGGACTAGCAGCCGGCGGAAAGCTGGCTCGGCCTGCACGTCGGGAACTACCAGTGGGCCCTGACCGCCCCAGAGCTGGGCAATCGCCGGATTATCGAGAGAGACGGCGTAGCTGCGGACGCGGGTCAGATCGAGACCGCGGGTAGCGGCGAAGCGCAGCTGCCGCGTTTCGGGCGCCAAGAGCATTATTGACGAACTGTCGACATGCACGCTGGCGTGCGCGAGGTCCAGCACCCGCTCCAGAAGGGGCTGCAGCTCGGTGGTAGGCACCAGAATCGTCGCCGCCGTGCGGGTAAGAAGCAGCTGCTTGTCACGGCGTTCCTCCGACGAGACCACAGCGGGGAGGCTGGCAGCGATGACGAGGACGACGGCCAAAGCCAGGGTCAGGAAGGCCGCCTCAGCGGTCACCATCCCACCGGCTACTAGCCCAGAGGCAAGCGCAGTAGCCAGCAGAAGCACACCCGCCCCGCGCAAAAGAAGATGCAACGAGACGCCGCGCCTGCGGCTAGTATCGAATATCAAGACGGCCAGCAGCGCAAGACTGCTGACAACGGCCAGGATTGTTGCCACCATTGCCAAAGCGCCGACCGCGATCGCCCTGCGGCTCGGCGCCTCTGCTAGGACGTGGGGCTGGAGCTGACGAGGAGAGTCGAACTCCTAACCTGGCGATTACGAATCGCCTGCTCTACCATTGAGCTACGTCAGCCGGCGGCGCTGCGCGGGCGCCATCCGACGAGGGAAATATAGCACGCTGCCAGGCCGAGCGTCAACGCCTCAGGCCCACCGGCTCTCCCCAAAGGCAGGCGGTTTGGCCCACTACCCGGGTCGACCCAGCCACCCTGCCGCAGGGTTACGTTGCGAGAGGGTCGGACCCATCGTATAATCATGGCCGAGGCCGATCGTACTGGATAGCTTACTGATTGCGTTAGTATTCGCTCAGTCCACTTCGCGTGCTGAGCGAGGGGAGTCGGAGGGTCACGCCGGTGCCGACGCCAACTATTGAGGAGTATCTTGAAGCCATCTACACGATGGCCGGCGAGGGTCGCGTGGTAATCGGCGCCCGGTTGGCCGAGAGCTTGGCTGTTTCGCCGCCCACAGTCACCTCCACCGTGCAGCGGATGCGGCGCGACGGGCTTGTCGCCGTGTCAGGGGAAAAGGAAATCAGACTCACCGAGAAAGGCGAGCAGGCTGTCGAACAACTCCTGCGGAGACACCGTTTAGCCGAGCGCTTGCTGGTCGACGTTCTGGGCCTGCCCTGGTTCGACGTGCATGAAGATGCCTGCCGGCTGGAGCACGCAATATCCTCGCGGGTGGAAGAGCGACTTGCCGCCTTCCTGGGTGAACCGGGAACGTGCCCGCACGGCAATCCTATCCCGGGTCATACCGGTTCGACAAGCGAGATACCCCTGCCAGAGGCCCAGCCCCAAACGAACCTCGTGCTGCGCAGGGTAGCCAAGCGAGCCGAGTCGGAGACTGGGCTTCTGCGCTACCTGGACGAGCACGGTTTGCGGCCCGGGGTCTCATTGGTCATCCAAGAGCAGGCCCCATTCAACGGTCCCGTCGTCGTGCGGACCAACGGTCGGGATGTGGCCCTGAGCCGGGAGATAGCGGCGCTACTCTACTGCGAAGTGAGCTAGCGTCCGCCGATGGCAGGTCACCAACCAAGGATCGGTCCTGGCAACCCCGCTTAAGGCCGTGCTATAATGGACGCCGCAAGCCAGCGGCCTCGCGCGCGGAGTAGAGCGGGTGGCCGTTCAGCTAGGAGGTTCAGAGCCGATGTCCGGACACAGCAAATGGGCACAAATAAAACGCCAGAAGGGTGCTGCTGATCACAAGCGCGGCCAGGTGTTCACCAAACTCGGCCGCGAGCTCAGCATTGCGGCGCGAGAGGGCGGTCCCGACTCTGCTGGCAATCCCCGTCTGCGTCTGGCCATCCAACACGCGCGTGAGAACAACATGCCTTTGGAGAACATCGAGCGCGCGATCAAGAAAGCATCGGAGCGCAGCGAGGGTGCGGCCCTGGAGGAAATCGTCTACGAGGGTTACGGTCCGGGTGGTGCGGCGGTAATGGTCGAAGTCCTCACCGACAACCGCAACCGGGCCGCCGCGGAGGTCCGCAACCTGTTCACGCGGGCTGGCGGCAGTCTAGGTGAGTCCGGTTGCGTCGCCTGGTTGTTCGACCAGCGGGGCCTGGTCACTGTCGAACTGAAGGGCAAGTTAGACCAGGATCAAGTGGCGCTGGAGGCCATAGACAGCGGTGCCGAGGACGTCGAGGTCGCCGACGGCACCCTCGAAGTGTATACGGACCCGACCAATCTAGAGAAAGTGCGCCAGCGCCTTGAGCAACTGCATGTACCTGTGGCGAACTACGAGATTAGTCGTATGGCTAAGACGGACGTGCAACTCGATGAGAAAGAGGCCCTCTCAGTGCTGCGGCTTCTCGACAAGCTCGAGGAACTCGACGACGTGCAGCGTGTGTACACGAACGTGGACTTCAGCCCCGCGGTTGTAGAGAAGTACCAGGGCTAGGCGCCGGCCGTGCTCGTACTAGGCATTGACCCGGGCACCGCTACCACCGGCTTCGGTTTGGTCCGTTCCCACGACGACCGAACCGAGCTGGTGGAGTTTGGGACGGTGACCACTCCGGCGGATCTGCCCCTGCCACAACGCCTGCAAATCCTCTACGCGGGCCTGGACCGCCTGCTGCGCCAGCACCGGCCGGACCAGGCGGTAGTCGAGAAGTTGTTCTTCAGCCGCAACACGACTACCGCGATCGCGGTTGGCCAAGCGCGCGGAGTGGTCCTGCTATCTCTCGCCAACGCCGGCATTCCCGTGGCAGAGTACACCCCTAACGAGGTCAAACAGGCCATCGTGGGTTACGGCGGCGGCCGCAAGGACCAGATTCAGCAGATGGTCCGTGTGCTTCTTCACATGGACACGGTGCCTACGCCGGATGATGCCGCGGACGCCCTGGCACTAGCTATTTGCCACGTCCACGGCGAGCAGATGCGCCACCTTATTGCGGGTGCCACGTAGAGAGGATGGCATGATAGCGGCGGTAGAGGGGGTCCTAGAAGCGCGCTTAGCGGAGGGCGCCGTCGTGCGCGTCGGCGGCGTCAGCCTGTTGGTCCAGGCGCCTCTTTCCACGCTCGCCCGGCTGGGCCCGGAGGGTAGCCAGGTCAAGCTGTTCACGCATCTGCACGTGCGAGAGGATGCCCTATCGCTCTTTGGCTTCCAGAGCCGGGATGAGCTGCGCGCCTTCCAGCTGCTCATCACGGTCAGCGGCGTTGGCCCGAAGCTGGCTTTGACGGTGCTCTCCAACCTATCGTTGGAGGCGCTGCAAATCGCGATCGCGAGCGGCAACGTGGACGCATTGACGGGAATCCCAGGCATCGGCAAACGCACGGCCGGGCGCATCGCCCTCGAGCTGCGGGGCAAGATGGGGCCGACCACCGCTGGCGGCCCGATATTGCCCAGCGCCGCCAGCGAAGAACTGGTCGCCGCCCTCAGCGGCCTGGGATACAACGCCGCCCAGATCCAAGTCGCCCTGACAGCCGTGCCCCCTGACCCGGCCCTCAGTCTAGAAGACAAGATTGTCCTTGCCTTGCGCACGCTCTCACCTCACTAGACCATTCTGTGCCTCGCACGGCTGTTTGACAGTCGGTTCGCCAGCGTGCTAGCATGTTTGCAGAATCATCGAGTGTATCGCCTGGACAGGCGGGAGGCTGCCGCGGGGGTAGGAGAAACATGGGCAACTGTGCCGACGATGGGCTGAGCGTCCACGACCTAGAAGGCGAGCTGGCCGAGCTGGCTCGGCGTCGAGCTGAGCTCGTGCGCGAACGCGGGCTGTTTCGTCGACTGGGCTTCTCCCAGGAGCGATTAAATCTCGCGCTCCGCCAAGTGGACCGGCGGCAGTCCCGCTGCCAGGAACTGCTGCAGCGCCGGCAGGGTGACCGTCGTTCCGCCGAGGGCAGGCTCAACGGCGCGCCGATGGGCACGCCGCATCCGGGATAGTTGGGTTTCTTCGCTGATCGAACTCGTGCAGACTAAGTGGGACCGGGCCAAGGCCCGGTCCCTTCTTCATTCTGGTACCTGGTTCGCCAATTAGCTCTGCCGATGACCGCCGAAAGCCCATTGGGGGCTTGACACGTCGACGCCAGTCGCCTACGATTTAGCCGCACCGAATTCGGCGTTATGGTCAGGTTAAGTTCGGTTGCCTGGGGGGGGTGACGGCCGGTGAGCGTCTCTGGGCTGGCCCCTTTGAGCCAAGCGGAAGAAGAGTACGTCGAGTCAATCTACAAGCTCACGCGCAACGGGCGGCACGCCCGCACGGAGGAGATAGCGAGCGCGGTCGGGGTCTCCGCGGCTGCGGCAAGTGGGATGCTTAAGCGGCTGGCTGGCCGAGGCGTGGTCCGCTATGAGCGTTATGGTGGCGCGGAGCTGAGCGAGCCCGGCGAGCGTGCGGCCCTCGGCGTCATCCGTCGCCATCGCCTTACCGAGCGTTTGCTGACTGACATCCTCAAGATCCCTTGGGACTCGGTGCACGAGCAGGCCTGCCGGTTGGAACACGCCGTCTTGCCGCAAATGGAGGAGGGCATCGAGGGCGCGCTGGCGGACGCCACCACCTGTCCCCACGGCAACCCTATCCCCAATCGTGACGGCGCCCTAACGGAACAGGCCGCCTGTCCGCTTAGCGACGTCGACAACGGTCACAAGGCCAGGATTGTGCGGATCGTTCACGAGACAGCCGAGTTCCTGCACTACCTCAGCAGCCTTGGCCTCCTGCCCCAAGTAGAGGTCGAGGTCGAATCGAAAGCCCCGTTCTCCGGGCCCATAATCGTGCGGGTGGGCGATGCCCACTACGCCCTGGGTCGCGAAGTGGCCGCGGCCATCATGGTCGCGCCAGCCTAGCGAGGAATGGCAACTACTCCTGGGTCTGTCCCCCAGACCGAGCTGGACGGTGGGTCAGCTGAGCTGACCGTTCTTCTGGCAGGCAACCCTAACGTCGGCAAGTCAAGCATCTTCAACCGGCTAACGGGCCTGGGGGCGATCACGGCCCACTACCCGGGTAAGACGGTCGAGCTCAATCTGGGCAGCACGGAATACGGCACCGTCCCCCTGACTGTCGTCGACCTACCTGGCATCTACGCGCTTGAAGCCCTGGGCGAAGAGCAGTGGCTCGCGCGGCGCGCGCTCCTGGAGTCAGGGCCAGAGGTCGTGGTGGCGGTGGTGGACGCGGGCAACCTCGAGCGGAACCTCTATCTAGTGCTGCAATTGATCGACCTGCAACTCCCTGTCATCGTAGCCTTGAACCTAGTCGACGAGGCAGAGCGCGCCGGCATAGCCGTGGACGCTGTTGCCTTGGGGAAGCTGCTGGGCGTGCCCGTGGTAGAGGTGCAAGGCACCAGCGGCCGCGGGCTCGACCAGCTTGTGGCCACCGCGGTCGCTCGTGCCCAGGCTGACACACCCACTGTTCTGCCGCCAAGCTACGGCCGTGACGTGGCCGACCACATCGCCGACCTGGAGGCTCTGGCCGCGCGCGACCTGAGCGACGTCCTGCCCAACCTCACACCACGAGCCAAGGCCGTACTACTCTTGGAGAACGACGCCGAGGTAGTCGCCGCGGCGACGCTCACACCAACGGGCCGCGAGCTGATAGCGCTCCGGGCCGGGCTGGCTGAACACATAGCCAATGAGCACGGGGAAACGGTGGAGATGCGTCTGGCCAGAGAGCGGTACGGCCTGGCCGGCGCCATCGCCAGCCAGGTGCGCCAACGCCAGGAGCGACGGGAGAGCCTAGCAGAGCGCCTTTGGCGCTGGTCCATCGCCCCGACGACCGGAGGGCCCACCCTGATTCTGGTGTTGGGCGCCTTGTTCGCCATACTGTACTCCGTCGGCAACTTCCTTAGCGCGGCCATCGAGGCAGCCTGGGCAGCCTTCGTGTCTCCTGCGATCGGCGCTCTGCTGCTGGCGGCGTTCGGCCCGGGTACTGTAGCGGACGTGCTGCGCTGGGGCGTGGACGCCGGACCGTTGGCGGTGCTTTCGGTTGGCGTGCCGTACGTGATGGTCTTCTACTTCCTCTTCGCGCTCCTCGAGGACTCGGGCTATCTCAACTCCGTTTCTTTCCTGCTCGACAACGTCATGCACAGGTTCGGCCTGCACGGGCGCTCTGCCATACCGTTAGTGGCGGCCTTTGGCTGCAACGTGCCAGCATTGATGACCCTGCGCACGCTCACCAGTATGCGCGAGCGCCTGATCGCGTCTCTGCTGATAGTGCTGATTCCCTGCAGCGCCCGCACGGCGGTCATCATGGGCGTGGTCGGGCGTTGGGCCGGTTGGGAGGCGGCGATAGCCCTCATGGTCACGTTGCTGGCGATAGGCGCTCTGGCCGGACTGGCCTTGAACCGGGTTTTGCCGGGCAGCTCCTCTGGACTAGTGATGGAGATGTTCCCTTTCCGCCGGCCGGAGTTGCGCACCCTCTGGCGCAAGACCTGGTACAGGGTCCACGACTTCGTCTTCGTCGCCCTACCCATCGTCCTGGGCGGCAGCCTGGTGTTGGGCGTTCTCTACGAGACCAAATGGATCTGGGCAGTGGCTGGGCCGCTGCAGCCGGTCGTGGAGGGCTGGCTCGGGTTGCCGATGGTCGCCGGCCTGTGTCTCATTTTCGCCGTTCTGCGCAAGGAGCTGGCGATGCAGCTGTTGGTGGCTATCGGCATCACGCAGTACGGACCACTGGCCGAGAACCTGACTCATTTCATGAACGCGCACCAGATGTTCGTCTACGCCCTGGTGAACACGATCTACCTGCCCTGCCTCGCCACCTTCGCCGTCCTCGCGCGCGACCTTGGCTGGCCTCGGGTCTTTGGCATCTCCGCCTTCACCATCGCCTTGGCTCTCCTCGTCGGTGGACTGGCCAACCAAGTTCTCGGTCTCCTATAGCGCGAGTGCGCTGGCGTGGCTCGATCGGTGCTATAATCGCTCTCACATTGCGTAGGTTGCCATCGTAGTCTCGGCCAGACGGCTGGTTGCGAACCTGCGGAGGAGCCAGCGCCAGCAGTAGTCTTGCCGAGGAGACGTAGAGCCATTGGCCCCAGAACCACGCCGTACGTCGGACTACGGGTTTCTCGCCCTCGCTCTCGCCTTCGGCCTCGCCTATTTCGCCCTCTGCGTATTGAGCTTCGGCGGCACGTTCCACAACGCCGCCGATGAATGGTTCATGTTCGCCGTCACCGAGAGCCTCGCCAAGTGGGGCGTCACCAGCATAGACCAGCTGTGGTGGGCAAACGGCTACATGGGTTGGGCACGTTCTGGCGTCGACGGCCACCTCTACATTCCCTACGCCAATTTCTCCGCCGGCCAGTCACTCATCGGTTTGCCGGCCTATTGGCTAGGCAGCATCCTACCAGGCTCAGGTCTAGCCCAGGTGACGCTGTTGACCAACGGCGTAGTCGTGGCCTGCACCCTGGCGCTACTCATCCTGATGCTAGGCGAGCTGGGCTTTTCCCGGGGCGTTGCCCTGGCGACCGCCGCTCTCTTCGGTCTGGGCACTATGCTCTGGCCGTATGCCAAGACCTACTTTGGCGAGCCACTGCTCGGCCTGGCCTTTCTCGCCTGTTTCTACTGCGCCCTGCGCCACAAAGAGTGGCTAAGGCGGCAGAGCGCGGGCAGCGCCGTCTGGCGAGGCCCCTGGGTATGGCTTACGGGGGCGGCGCTGGCTATGGCACTGCTCGCCAAACCGGTCGGCGTGCTTCTGGCGCCGTTTGTCCTCATTTACCTTCTCTGGGGCTCACCGTGGGAACGCCCCTCGAGACTGGTCGCGGCGGCTGTCGCCTTTGGCTTCGCGCCCTTCGTGGTGACCGTGGGCATCGTGGCCTCTGGCTACGCTCGCTTCGGACCTGGCTTGGGCTTGGAGCACGCTGAGACGTTTGGCACGCCGCTGCTGACCGGGCTCTGGGGACTCCTGCTGAGCCCCGGTCGGAGCGTCTTCGTCTACGCGCCGGTCGTCGCGTTGTCGCTGCCCGGTTTGGTCCTTCTCTACCGGCGCGAGCGGGTGCTCACCGTCACCGTGAGCGCTTTCCTTGCCGCGTCGCTGGTCTTCTTTGCCCTCTTATGACGTCTGGCACGGGGGCTTCATCGCCTGGGGCCCCCGCTACTTGGTGTCGCTCTTGCCGCTGCTCGGGTTGGGCGCGGCGGGCCTGCTGGCCGCGGCCAAGTGGCGACGATTGGTCTGGCCGCTGGCCGGTTTGCTAAGCGGGCTCGGGCTCGTCGTGCAGGTACTGGCCGTCGCCAACAACTATCTG
Source organism: Chloroflexota bacterium (assembly GCA_023473795.1). Classification (GTDB taxonomy): domain Bacteria; phylum Chloroflexota; class UBA6077; order FW602-bin22; family JAMCYS01; genus JAMCYS01. The sequence goes on from JAMCYS010000075.1 coordinate 32,086, forward strand.
ATACCGATGGTAGAACTGGGGCAGAAGTATCCCGGGTTGCACGGTGACGACCCGGCTGCCCCCTTGCGGGTTTACGGAAATTGGCAAGTGGCACCGGTGTTGCTGTTGTGGCAGGGATTCTCCGCCGCTCGTAGCGACCTGGCCTGGCTTGACCCGCTGCGGGGCGTCGACTGGCCCGCTCTTGCCTTGTCGCTGACCCTGCTGGCGGCCACGGTGGGCTATCTGGTAGCCGTCTGGGCACGACCTCGGTCCCTGGGAGTGAGGCTGGCCCCCCTGGCGCTTTTCCTGGCCACGGGTGGAACGCTGTGGACGCTCATGCCGCGCTACGCCGCTGCCCCGCCGAACTGCTCAGCCGATTACCGAGCGGCCTTGGCTCGGCTAGATAATCAAATAGAACCCGGCGCCGCCGTTGTCACCCTCGACACCGCCGCCAACTGTTACTTCAACTACGAGCGCGCTCCCAACAGCCGCTATGGGCTGGCTGCCAACGATCAGGACCCCCTGCCTCCCCAGGTATCGCGGCTGGTTGACCAACTCACCGCGAACTACGACGATGTCTGGCTATTCGCTCCGGGTCCGGAAGTGAGTGCGACCGAGCGAACCATTCGGGAGCGACTGCCGCGCACTAGCGAATGGCGCTTCGGCAAGCTGCGCCTGCTGCGGGCGCGACCTGGAACGATTGGGATGTCTGAGACAGCGCAGAAGATAGGCACCCAGTTTGGCGACAGAGTGGAATTGCTGGGTGCCGAGATGCAAGACCCCTTCGTGCCGGGCCAGGAGATGCACGTCGATCTCTACTGGCAGGCCCTGGGAGTAGTGCCGGTCGACTACTCGTTGTCCCTGCAGCTGCTCGGACCCGACGGCCGCCTCGTCGCCCAGGATGACCGTCCCGCCGGGCAAGGGCAGGCCCCCACCAGCAACTGGGAGCCGGGCCAGTCTGTCCTCGATCCCAGAGTAATAGACGTCCCGCCAACTGTCGCCACGGGTGAGTACAAGCTGCTGGCCCTGGTATATGACTCAAGCACCGGCGCGAGGCTAACCTTGCCCAACGGCGCCAATGCCATTACTCTGGATACGTTTGTCGTCGGCTGAGCTCGCTTAGGCGCCGGCCCCCGCGGGCGTTGCCGAAACGTGCACCGGCAGATACACCGTGAAGGTGCTGCCGACCCCCGCCTCGCTGGCCACGACCAAGTAACCGTTGTGGACCTCTAGCAGACGCTTGACGATGGCCAACCCCAGACCGGTGCCGGTGACCCTCTCGGTAGCCGCCATCTTGACTCGGAAGAACTCCTCGCAGAGGTGGGGCAGCGCCTCGGCGGGGATGCCGTAGCCCGTGTCCTGCACCTCGACGCGAACCCGCCCATCGTCTCGCTGAGCCCGGACGAAGACCCTACCCCCGTCGCGGTTGTACTTGATGGCGTTGCTGAGAAGATTGGTGAAGACGCGTTCCAGGTCCTTGCGGTCGGCCAGAACCGAAGGCAGGCTGTCCGGCAGGTCGAGCTGGATCACGAGGTCGCGCGCTTCCCCCTACGCCCGGAATATCTCCACCGTCTCGGCCAACAGGATACCGATGTCCAGTGGCTCCAGGTCGCGCGCCACCCTACCGGCTTCGATCTTGGAGAGGTCCAGCAAGTCGTCGATGAGCCCCAGGAGCGCCGTGGCACGATCCTGGCAGCGACTGAGCATCCGCGCCTGCCTCTCCGGGTCACCGGCTACCACGCCGGAAACCAGCACGTCCAGGTACTGGCTGATCGCTCCCAGCGGCGCGCGCAGCTCGTGGGCCACCATCCGCACGAACTGCGACTTGACCTTGTCTAGCTCCTTCAGCCTGGTTATGTCGCGTAAGAGGGCCACAGAGCCGAGAATCTGCCCCCGCTCGTCGCGAATAGGCGCCACGTTGGCCATCAGCACGCGTTCTTCAACCGCGAACTCGCGGGTCTTCATTTCGTAGCCGGAGTCGCTCAGCGGGGAGACGATCAAGTCGCTAAGCTCGAAGCCAAGGCCCACTTCGGCGACCTGGCCGCCAACCACTTCCGCCTCGCGCAGGCGGAGCATCTGCAGGGCGGCCGGATTGGTCAGTACCAGCTGCGCCTCGCGGTTAATCACCAGCACCCCGTCCACCATGCAGTTCACGATGGAGCGCATTCGCGATTTCTCGGCGTTGAGGTTGAGGAGGTTGCGCTCCATCTCTTCGCGCAGCCGCCGGGCCTCCAGGGAGAGGCGCCGGCGCTCCAAGGCGCGGCGCACGGAGCAGGTCAGCTCGTCGGGCATGAATGGCTTGGAAATGAAATCGTAGACGCCGCGCTTGGTCGCCTCCACGGCTGTCTCCAGCGTCGCGTAGCCGGTTATGACAATGCAGACCGTGTCGGGCGCTGCCACTTGCACCTCGTGCAGCAGTTGCAGCCCGTCCATCCCCGGCATCTTGAGGTCAACCAGAGCTATGGAGAAGCTGTCGCTCTTTAGCTTGCTCAAGCCTTCGAGTCCATCCTTGGCCAGATCGACTTCATAGCCCTCGCTCGACAAGACCCAACGACAGCCCTCCCGCATGCCGGGCTCGTCATCGACAACCAGTATTTTATTGCCCCCGACTTCCACAGCCAGCCTCCTTGCGAGACAGAGAACCTACTCGGGACCCGATATCGCCTCGGCCACTCTGGCGAGCAAATCGTTGCGCGTCAGCGGTTTGTTGAGAATGCGGTCGACCTTGATCCAGCGCCTGTCCTCCGGGCTGTCCAGGTTGAATCGGAAACCAGTGTCGCGCGCCGCAGCAGTCACCAAGAGGATAGGCACCTGCTGCAAGTCGGGCTGTCGGCGGAGTTGGTAGGCAACCGTGAAACCGGCATCCGGCTTTTCCAGCATGAGATCAAGCAGGACCACATCGGGTTTGGCATCTCAGGCCACCGCGAGACCCTCTTCAGCGCTCTTGGCCGTCGTCACGCTGTAGCCCGCGCTCGCCAGCGTTGCCTCGCTGGTTTCCAGCAAATCCACGTCGTCGTCGATGATCAGCACCTTCTTCGTGCCCACACTGGCGCTCAGTCCTCCACCTCCAGTTCAGGGCAGTGGCCGGCCGAGTATGCCCGCGCCAACCCAGTCGTCGGGGGGTGTTATGCGACAGGGCAGAGTTACGGTGAACCTGGTGCCCCTCTCCAGGTGGCTCTGCACGCTGATCTGTCCCTTGTGCATCTTGACAATGCCGTAGGCGATCGCCAGACCCAGGCCCGTGCCCTGCCCTATTTGTTTGGTCGTGAAGAACGGCTGGAAGACCTTGCTCAGATTCGCCTCGGGTATGCCGCAGCCGGTATCGGCGATGGAGACCTCCACGGACTCGCAGCCCACCGGAACCGTCGTAACGGTCAACCTGCCACCGCCAGGCATGGCCTCGGCAGCATTGACGACGATGTTGATGAACACGTCTTTGAGCTGACTGGGGTCGGCCTCGATTATGGGTAGCATTGGGTCAAGAGATAAGTCTATAGTCACCTGTGCAAACGACGGCTGTTTCTCCACCAGGGCCAGGCTATCGCGCAGCACGTCGTTCAGTTGGACTTCCCGCAGGTTGAGTTTGCCCTGCCGGGCAAAGTTGAGGAGACCCGACACTATCGTGCGACAGCGCGTGGCCTCGTCTATGACCATCCGCAGCGCCGGTATCCTTTCGGAGTCGGGCGTTCCGCCGCGCAGCAGCATGTGAGAACAGAGCAGGATGGTGCCGAGCGGGTTATTGACTTCGTGCGCCACACCGGCCGCCAGCTGGCCCATCGACGCTAGCTTCTCGGACTGAATCAATTGGGCCTGTGTCTCCTGCAGCTCTCGGTGCATCCGCGATAGTTCGAGGAAGTTGGCCTCCATCTGCTCGATCAGGAAGGGCAGGCACATCTCAGCCTCGGCCAGCCCCTGGCAGACGGCGATGGCCTTCTCCCGGCAGCTGGCGTAGCCACAGGCGCCGCAGTTCAGCTCATCCTTGGGCCTCAGCTTGTTCGTCCGCCGCAGGGCCTTCTCGATGTCCGCCTCCGACGGCAGCGACAATCCGGGGGCAGGATGGGCATCAAAGTGGCGGGAGAGGTCCAGATCGGCGTATTCCAGCTGGTACTGCGCGGCCGCTTGCCGTTCGGCAGGCGAGCGGGCTCTGGCAAAATCGACCACCAACTTGCGTCGCGCCGTGAGGCTCAGGTCGTTTTGCACCCGGGGGCCGGCGATACAACCCTCGCAGAAGAGCACGTCCAGCAGGCGCACGTCGACCTTTCCCTCCGCCATTTCCCTCAGCAGCTCGACCGTCGTGTCTTTGCCCTCTGCTACCAGAATCTCAGTCTCCATTACGTCGGCAGAGAGCGCCGCCGTCTTGAGAAGGCCGCCCGGCACGGGGAAGATACGGCCCAACCCCGCCCGAGGACCATCGAAATCGTCATCGGCCAGCAGCGAAGGGTCGACCGCACCGGACGACCACATGTCACGCAGCTCGCGAAACGTCAACACGGCGTCCACATAGTCGGCGACCCCCGGCTCATTCATCTCGGCCTTCTTGGCAATGCAGGGCCCGACGAAGACGAAACGGGCGCCGGGGTGATAGCGTTCCTTGACAACTCTGGCCAACGCTGCCATTGGCGAGACCACCGGAGCCAGGTTCTCGACCAGAGAAGGCGCGTGTTTCTGCACGTATGCCACCACTGCCGGGCAGGCGGTGCTGATCAACGCCCGTCGTCCGTCCCGGCGAAACAGCTCCGCGTAGGCGTTGCCAACGAGCTCCGCGCCGAAGGCAACCTCCATTACCTCGTCAAAGCCGAGGGCGCGGATGGCAGCGACGACCTGGCCCGCCCGGAGCTCCGGGAAGGCGGCGGGAAACGAGGGCGCTAGGCCAGCGACGACGTAGTTGGCTTCGTCGTCAAGGTAGGTCGCGGCGTCCTCGATGCCGCTGCGTACCTCTTTCGCCGATTGCGCGCAGACACGGGTACAGTTGCCGCAGCCGACACAGCGGTCGTCAATTACTATGGCCTGTCCATCCTCGACTTTGATTGCCTTGGCTGGACAGTTGCGCACGCAGGAGTAGCACCGCCGGCATTTGTCCTTGATCGTGGTGACCAGACCAGACATCCGACCGTTCTGCCCTTCTCCGGGGAACGGGCCGGGAGGCTTCTCCGCTCCCCCGACCCTCGGCCTAATCAGAGACAAGCGTCACAATCCCTAGAACGCTCCCCGGGGCGCGTAATGGGTATGCAGCAGATGGTGAGAACGCTCGCCCATTTGTGACTGTGTTCACAATTCAGGGCAAACAAAGATCAAGGCTCGCGCTGCCGTTCCTCCTCCGGCAACGAATCATGATGGGCTCGCGCGGACTCGCCGTCCTGCATCGCCCGAAATGCGAGCAACTGCATCTCCCGGGAAAGGTCGACTTGCCGAACCGTCACCCCCCGCGGTAGGCTCAAGACCACAGGGGCGAAGTTGAGAATAGCCCGGATGCCCGCCTGTGCCAGCTTCTCGGCCACGGACTGGGCGCTGGACGCGGGAGTAGCCAGGATGGCGATCTCGGCTCCCGTCTGCGCCAGCACCTCGCCCAGTCGGTCGATACCGTGCACCAGGGCTCCGTCCACTTTCTTGCCGATCTTGGCTGGATCGACGTCAAAGACCGCCACCATGTTGAAGTTCCGGGCGGCGAAGCCCCGGTAGCGGGCCAGCGCCGCGCCGAGACTGCCGTAGCCGACCAGCACGACCCGGCGCTCGTGGGTAACGCCGAGAAAGCGAGTCAGCTGGTAGAGTAACCGCCGCACCTCATAGCCCACGCCGGGAGTGCCGAAGTAGCCGAGCCGGTAGGGCACGAGGTAGGAGAAATCCTTGCGCACCTGGGCGGCGTTCACCCCGGCCGCGGCGGCCAGCTCACGTGATGAGACGGTGGCCACTTCCTGGTCGAGCAGGCGCTCAAGGTAGTCTACGTAGGTCACCAGGCGCCCGACAGTTTCGTCGGGGACCACGCTTGCCGCCAACGCTGCCTCTCTCCTGGCCCGCCGATTAGCGGCGGGCGCTAGGTTCGTCCGTATCTAGGCCCCCAAACGGCCAGCCAACAGATTCTTGACGCGCGCCGCGAGTTCAGCCGACTTCATTGGCTTACTAATGAACTCGTCGACGTGCAGCGGTTGGTCCGTGGGAAAGGTGCCCGCGTACTCCGTGCTGGCGATGGACGAGACCATGATCACGGGCACCTTGGCTAGGGCGGGGTCTTCGTGCAAGTCCGCGCTCATCCGCAATCCGTCTAGCGCCCACGACATCATCACGTCGAGAATCACCAAGTTCGGCCTCTCGGCGCGCGCCACCTGCAGCCCCTGGTTGCTGTCGCTGGCGGCGAGGACCGTGTAACCCTCCGCCTCCAAGGCGGCGCGGGTGGTTTCGATGAAGTCCACGTCATCGTCGACGACCAGAATCTTGCCAGACATCGCCCGCTCCTTTCACCGCGGGGGATCACGCCCTGCCCGTCCAGGATACGATTGTGAACTAGTTCACAATGATTATATGCCGTACAAGGGCTTTGTCAACACCTTCGGCGGGCAAATTGGACGAGCGAACCAAAGTCGTCCTTGCCATGAAAGGGGGAACAGAACCTGCACCCGCTTTAGCTGGTGCGGTTGGTCCCGGCGCAAATCACCCGCAGCTGCGGACGCCAGGTCGGTCGTAGGTCAATCCCGGGAGGCAAGGAACACCATGGACAAGAAGTCATCTACCCGCCAACAGGCAACGCCTCCCGAGCGTCCCGCGCGGACCTTCGACGAGGACCAGATGCAGCGGTATAGCCGCCACATTGTGCTGCCTGAGATCGGCGGGATTGGCCAGCGAAGTCTCCTCGATGGCAAGGTGCTGATTGTCGGCGCAGGCGGCCTGGGCTCCCCGCTCGTCTTGTACCTGGCCGCGGCCGGCGTGGGAAGGCTCGGCATCGTCGACAGCGACGTGGTTGAACTGAGCAACCTGCAGCGCCAGGTCGTCCACCGCACCGCCGACGTGGGCCGCGCCAAAGCCGAGGTTGCGGCCGAGGCGGCGCGACTGCTCAACCCGGACGTCGTCGCCATGCCCTACGCCGAGCGCTTGACTTCGGCCAACGCCCTGGGCGTAATCGCCGGCTACGACGTCGTGGTGGATGCCAGCGACAACTTCCCCACGCGTTACCTGGTCAACGACGCCTGCGTGCTGCTCGGCAAACCGCTGGTGTACGGTGCCGTTTACCGCTTCGACGGCCAGGTATCCGTTTTCGCTCCCGGACAGGGCTGCTACCGCTGCCTGTTTCCTAGGCCGCCCGAACCGGGTATGATACCAAGCTGCGCGGAGGGGGGCGTCCTGGGCGCGCTGCCCGGTGTGATCGGGACCATCCAGGCGATGGAGGTCCTGAAGATCCTCCTGGGCAAGGGTCAGACGCTGGCCGGCCGCCTGCTCGCGTTCGACGGTCTGTCGACGGAGTTTCGCGAACTGAGCTACGTGCGCGACCCGGACTGCCCGGTTTGCGGCGACCGGCCTAGCGTCACCGAGCCGATCGACTACGAGGCTTTCTGCGGGCTGGGAGCGGCAGCGACCGGTCGCTAGAGGGGACTTATGCCAGGTACCGTCACAAGGTGGGATCGAGAATTGGATTTGACGGGCGAGGTCTGCCCGATGACCTTCGTCAAGACCAAGCTGGCGCTAGAAGGCATGGCGCCCGGCCAGGTGCTGCGGGTTATCCTCGACTTCGCCGAGGCGGTGGAGAGCGTCCCCCGGTCCGCCCGTAACGAGGGCCATCGGGTGCTGGGCGTGGTGCAGACCGAGGATAACCAGTGGACGGTGCTCATCCGGCGGGGCTGAAGGCTACCCCGGGCTTGGCTATGCTATAATCGTTAATCAATCTAACAAGGCCGGCTTGCCCTGCCATTGCTCGTGAGGTTGGCCCATTGCGTTTGGCGATCCTTCTCGCGTCCGGTCCGGAGAGCGACAACGCCCGCACGGCTAAGGGGCTCGCCGCGGCGGCAGCCGGCCGAGGTCACGACGTCTTCCTTTTCTTCAATGCGGACGGCGTGACGGCGGCCGCCTCGCTGTCTTCTCTGCAACAGGTTGGCGTGCGTATGGCCGCCTGTGCCCACAGTGCCCGCCAGCGGGGCGTGACACCGGTTGCCGGGGTCCGCTGGGGTGGACAACTCGACTGGGCAGAAGCTGTGCATGACGCCAATAGGGTGATTGCCCTTGATTGAGCGCAACCTGCTGGCCGTACTGCGCCGGCCGCTGGACCAGATCACGAACAACGAGGAGGGCCTGCGGGTGGCGGTCGGGCTCACGACGGCCAATGCCGATGTGACCGTGCTTCTGCTCGACGGCGCAGCCTGCCTGGCCACTCTGCCCAACGCAGTCTCGGAAGAGCAGCAGGGCATCCACTTGTATTGGGAGACGCTGGCGGATCTGGGCGTGAGGAGGCTGGTGGAACGTGAATCGCTGAGCGAGATGGGCCTCGACCCCGAAGCGGTGGCCGACGGCGTCACTCTGGTTAGCCGCGCCGACGTGCCGGGACTATTGGCACTTGGCGATCCGGTTCTGGTGTACTGACGTGCGACTGCTCCACATCGTGCGCGACTTCGAGGACGTGCGAGCCCTGACGATGGCTGCCGCCCAGGCCGCCGAACACGAGGTCAGCTTGCTCCTCCTGCACGAGGCCGCCGAGCACGTACCCGCTTTTCCCGGTAAAGTCTACACCTGCTTGGCCGATGTCGTGCGCTTGGGCATACTGACAAACGCCGACGCTTTGGACTACAGTCAGATCGTGGACTTGCTGGGCGAGCACGACCGAGTTATTTGCTGGTGAGGACAAGTCTGTGTTGCGGATGAGTCAAGAGCACGTCGACGAAATCCTGGCGCACGCGCGCGAAGGTGAGCCACGTGAGGTCTGCGGCATACTGGCAGGGAGACAGGGCACAGTGCAACGCGTCTGGCGCGGTCGAAACATCGCCCCAGAGCCCCTCGTACGCTACGAACTCGACCCCCAGCAGCAACTTGACATCATGCAGGCGATCGAGGCAGCCGGGGAGGAAATGGTCGGCATCTACCACTCGCACCCCCGTTCGGCCGCTTACCCTTCCCGGACCGACCAGGCCTTGGCCTACTATCCAGACAGCGTCTACGTCATCGTCTCGCTGGCAGACCCGGCGCTTCCCGCCGTACACGCCTATCGCCTGCTAGATGGCAAGATCGAACGCGAGGAGTTGATCATAGATGGTCAGGATAGCTAACGACGTCACCAAGCTAGTGGGGCATACGCCACTCGTCAGACTCAACCGCGTCGCGGTGGAGATCGCCAAGCGCCCGGAGAACGCGGGCAAGTTGATCGTCGTGTTGTTGCCCGATACGGGCGAACGCTACCTGAGCACAGCCCTCTTCGCCGAGCAATAGCGGCCGGCGAACTAGATTGAGAGACTATGGAACTGGCCGAGAAGGACAAGCGCCTGCGCGAGGTGCTGCGGGAACTGGAATCGGTGCTGGTGGCCTACTCGGGCGGCGTCGACAGCAGCCTGTTGTTGCACGTGGCCCACGAGACGCTGGGCGATGGGGTGGCGGCCGTGACCGCGTTCGCGCCCGTATACCCAGGCGACGAAACAGAAGAGGCGCTCCGTCTGGCGGAGGCAATGGGCGTGAGGGCCATCAAACTGCCGCTGAACCAGCTGAGCAACGCCAACTTCGTCGCCAACCCCCCCGACCGCTGCTACCACTGCAAGCGGGCGCTGCTGGCGGAGCTCACGCGCCTTGCCGGCGAAATGGGGTTGCGCTACGTCGTGGAAGGCACCAACCTGGACGACCTGACCGATCACCGCCCGGGCATGCGGGCCGTTACGGAGTTTGGCGTGCGCAGCCCTCTGCGCGAGGCCGGGCTGAGCAAGAACGATATCCGCGAGCTGTCCCGCCAGTACGGTCTACCCACCTGGGACAAACCATCGCTGGCGTGCCTTGCCTCCCGCGTCCCGTACGGAGTGCCCATCGACTTAGAGGTGCTGCGGAAGGTCGAGGCCGCCGAACGCTTTCTGCACACGCTGGGCCTGCGCCAATTGCGGGTGCGCCACCACGGCAACTTGGCTCGTATTGAAGTACTGCCGGAGGAATTGGCCCGCCTGACCGAACCGGCGACGGCGCCACGAGTGAGCGAGGAACTCCGCAGACTCGGCTACGCTTATGTCACGCTGGACCTCTCGGGCTACCGCAGCGGCAGCCTGAACGAAGTGCTCACCGAGGTCGAGCGATCCTAGGTTGCAGAACGGCGAGCCCGAGACAAGGTGGGAGCGTTGGTATCTAGCACAAGAGTAACCAGCATAGGCGCGGCAACTAGCGCCTACGCCGAGCTACCCTGGGGGCAGCTCTCTTTGAGCTCCGCTGCCGCGTTCCTGGTCACCGCGGCGATGCTCAACTTCGCGCCGCTCGTGCCGGCGGTGCGGGCCGAGTTTGGCATCTCGAACGTCTGGGCCGGACTCCTAACCTCCGCCACCGTCCTGACCCACACCGTGCTGCAGTTGCCGGCCGGGCAGGTGTCAGATTCCCTCGGTTCCCGGCGCACCATCGCTCTAGGGGTAGCCATCATCGGTCTGTCCGTGCTGGCTTCGGGCTTCGCCGGCGGGGTCGAGACGCTCCTCCTCTGGCGCATGTTGTTGGGCGTCGGCACGGCAATAGCCTTCGTCGGCGGGCTTACCTACGCCTCAACCCTGGTGGCGCCGCAGCGCCGGGTTCTGGCGCAGAGCGTCTACGGTGCCGCGGCAAACCTGGGCACCTTGGCCATGCTGTTGATCTCAGAGCGGTTGGCAGCCTTCGGCGGCTGGCGAGAGGCCCTGGTGATAGAGGGCGCGGCCACATTGGCGATCGGCCTGCTCATCGCCTGGCGCCTTCAAAGCAACGGGGCTCACGCCGCCGGCCCGGCGCTTTCCTGGGGCGCCACGCTGCGCGAGACCCCTCTCTGGCTGCTCGGCCTGGCGCATCTCGTCACCTACGGCGCGTTCACCGGCGTCACCAGCTGGGTGGTGACCTTCCTCTGGGAGCGCTATGGGGTCGGATTGGAATGGGCAGGTCCGCTGGCGGCACTACTGACGCTGGGGGCGTTCTTGGGCCGCCTCTTCGGCGGGCCTTTCTCGCTGGGCCGGCAGCGAACCGTAGTCGTCTGGTCCTGCTTCGCCGCTGCCGTATCCCTGGGCTGGGCGCCTCTGGCGCCCAGTCTACCGCTGTCCTTGCTAGCGCTATTCGCCTTCGGCTGGTTCTTCAGTCTGCCTTTCGGCGCCGTCTTCAGCTATGCCTCGCTCGTCTCGGGCCGGCCGGCGAGCGGCAGGGAGATCAGCTTCATCAACGGGGTCGCCAACGTCGGCGCGCTCAGCTTTCCCCCGCTGATCGGCTACGCCCTCGACTCCACGGGCTCCTACGTCGCCGGCTTCGGCATGGTGGCGGCGATTGGGATGGGCGTTTCGCTGGCGCTCGGGCTGTGGCTACCCCGGGCGAGAGTCTAGCCGACCGGCGCTCCCGTCTCCAGATTCCAGCCCAGCCAGCTCGGGCACTCCGAAGCGCTCAGCCAAAGCGCGACTACCCAGGGCCAGCATGGCGCCCGGACCCTCCCGTTCGGCAGTGGCCTGGACGAGCTTAGGCAACCGCTCGGCGTCGCCGTAGCGAATCTCCACCCCGCCAAAGTCCGCGGCGGCAACCAGGCCTCTGGCGAATAGTTCGCAGGCCAGGCCGATCGTGGAGCCGCAGCTGATCGTGTCGAGTCCGTAGGCGTTGCAGAGGTGCCCGGCATAGATGACGGTCTCGAGGTCATCGATCAGCAACAGCGAGCCCAGGGCGGCGACCGTCTCGAATTCCGGGCCGTCGGCCGTTGCCAGCCCGAAGCGCGGCGCCCGCAGAGCGTGCCCGTCCGCCAGATCGTTGTGCCAGGTGCAGGTGTAGGCTTCGACGGCGTGCACGAGGGCGTCCAGGCCCGTCTCGGCCGTCAGGCCGGGGGGCATCGAGGCGGCCAGCGCGGGGTCGACGATGGCGATGTCGGCCACGTTCTCCCTGTTTCCGAGGCCCAGCTTCCGCTTCCCTTGAGTGCCGGTGAGCACGATGCCCATAGTGACCTCAGAGCCGGTGCCGCTCGTCGTCGGCACCGTCGCCAGGCGCGCCTTGCGGCGAAGATCGAGCCGCAGGGCGGGGCTGATGGCGCCGGGCTGGAGGTCAGGACGCTCGTACGGCACCCAGGCCGCTTTGGCCGCATCCATCGCCGAGCCGCCGCCGACGCCGACCAGCCAGTCCGGCCCGAAGTCCGAGGCGACGGCCGCTCCCCGCAGGGCGGTCTCCACGCTGGGCTCCGGCTCCGCGTCGTCGTAGACGAGCACTTCGCTGCCGGCGCGCTGCAAGCGCCGGCGCACTGGCTCGACTAGGCCGAGGCCACGCACGACCCTGTCGGTGACGATGAGCGTCTGGTGGGCCTGCAGCTCGTCGAGCGCCTCCAGGGCATCGGCGCCGAAGTAGATCCGCGGCGAGAGGAAATACCACACGTCGCCCGCTCCCCTAGGAACCGGACTCGAAGTCCGTAGGCACTTTCAGGCCGCAAGAGATCATTTCCTTGGCGGCCTTGGGGTAGCGCATGAGGCGCAGGATGTCGCCTTCGATCCGCAACTGGCGCATCATCACCCCCTGGATTGGATCGAGTCTGCCCTCGATTATCTTCCGCCAGGTGCCGTAACGGGCGTAGACGATCATCACCGTCGGGATGTCCTTGGGACTGGCGACCTTGCCCGTCTCGATGCACTTGCCTTCAGGATCTTCAAGTACATATGCGCCGAGCCGTCATAGCTCTCGTCGGGCTCGACGGAGAAGATGACCGTGCCCACGTAGTCCTTGGCCGCGCGCTCGTAGGACTCGCTCTGATTGAGCTGCCGTTGCAGCTCGACGACCCACTCCGCGGAGGTAATCTTGTAGCCCATACCACCTACCCCAGTCCCGGTTCCGGCTACCAGCGAAGCGAAACGGCGACGAGCCGGCGACAATTGTAGCAGAACGGCGGGCGACGAGGAACCGGCGGTAGCCTTGGCGGCCCACCAATGCGGGCCAGAATTGCAGCTACGTGGGGGCGAACGGCCGGTCGCCCCTACGTATGGCAACCGAGTGAGGCCATGTTCATAGGATCTATGCACCGCAAAGGCAAAGAGGCTCGCCTTGACACCTGATGGCCCGGAACCTAGAATGGCGCTCGCGCCCAGGGTGCTACCGCCCGGGCGCCCGTTCTTTGGAGGTCGGCGTTTGACAGGGCTTTCCTTGGGCCTGCTGCCGCTGCGCCGGAGGAACTACCGCCTCCTGTGGCTCTCTTCCCTCACCTGGTACTGGGCCCGCTGGATGGACATCTTGGTCACCAGCTACGTGGCCCTCCAGATCACCAACTCCGCCTTCGACGTCGCTTTGATCGGCTTCTGCCGCTACGTGCCGGTAATGCTTTTCGGTGCCTTCGCCGGCGCCGTGGCCGACAGGCTGGACCGCCGGCTGCTGGTGGTGGCCACGACCTTCCTCAACGCCCTCGCCACTCTCACCATAGGCCTCCTCTTTCTCTCCGGCCGGCTCGAGTTCTGGCATCTGGCGCTGGCTAGCCTGATGTTGGGCCTGTCGTGGTCCGTGGAGTGGCCCAGCCGGCGGGCGATGATCCCCGACCTCGCCGGCAAGTCGCTGCTCATTCCGGCGGTGCTGGTGGACACCATCTCGATGAACCTGAACCGCGCCGTGGCGCCGCTCGTGGGGGGCGCGCTGCTGGCGACCCTCAGCAGCGCCAACTGCTACTTCGTGCTGGCGTTTCTGTACGCCGTGGGTCTGGTGCCACTGGGCTTATTGCGTCTACCGGCGCAACTGGTGCCGCAAAGGACGGCCACCCTGCGCTTCATCGCCGAAGGTTTGCGCTACTGCCATCGCTACCAGGTGGTGCGCGGGGTGTTGCTGATCACGGTGGTGATGAACGCCTGCTTCTTCCCCTACACCCAGCTGCTGTCGGTGGTGGCGCGCGACGTTCTGAACGTCGGCCCGCTGGAGCTGGGGCTTTTGGCTTCGGCGGACGGCACGGGTTCGCTGGTGGGCGCGCTCTTGCTGCTCTCGCTCAACCGGCTGCCGCGGCAGGGGACGCTCTTCGTGATCGGCTCGCTCTCGATGCTGCTGGCGCTGCTCGCGTTCGCCCTCTCGTCCCATTTTGCCCTCTCGCTGCTCATCCTCGGGGTGGCCGGTCTTTCACAATCGGCCTTCGCCACCTACCAATCGACGATTGTCCTCGGCGAAGTGGGGGACGCCTTGCGGGCGAGGGTAATGGGGGTATTGACGGTGGCCATTGGCAGCTCGCCGGTGGGCATGCTCTTCATAGGGGCGGTCGCGGGCCGCTACGGCGCCTCCTGGGCCCTGGGTCTCAGCGGCGGCCTGGGCGCGCTGCTAGTGCTGGTCAGCGTGGCTCTGGCGCCGCGACTCCTGACCTACGCGGTGCCTGCCCTGCGGCCGGTGCCGCCACTGCCCGCCCGGCCGGCGGTTGGCTCCGGCGACTAGTCGCCCGGCTCAGCCTGCTCGGACTTCAGCAGCTCCACCAGGAAATTGTCGCGCTTGCGGGTTACCTCTTTGACGTCCTTCACCCGCCAGTCGTAGACGCCAGCGCCAGATTTTACGCCCAGCTCGCCCGCGGCGACCTTGTCGCGCAGCAACTGCGCGGGCGCCGTCTCGTTGCAGAGGGCCTGGCACATGTAGGTTTGGATGGCCAGCACCATATCCAGACCGACCACGTCCTGGTGCTCGAGCACGCCGTAGACGGGGAAGCGACGGCCGAGGCCGTTCTTGACCGCGGTGTCCACGTCCTCGGCCGAAGCGATGCCTTCCTGGACGACCCAGAAGGCCTCGCGGATCAAGGCGTGGAAGAGGCGATTGCCCAGCTGGCCGGGGGTGTCCTTGCGGACGACGACGGGCTTCTTGCCGGCGCCTCGGAGCAGGGCCACCAGCGACTGCACCGTCTCCTCGGCGGTTCGCGCCCCCTTGACGACCTCGACGAGGGGCATCAGGTGCGGCGGGTTCCAGAAGTGAGTGACGGCGAAGCGCTCCGGCCGGCGCAACGGCTCCGCGATAGCGGTGGCCGGCAGGCCTGACGTGTTGGAGGTGAGGATCGTCTGAGCGGGACACAGCCCTTCCAGACGCGAGAAGAGCTCCTGCTTGACGGCCAGGTCCTCGACAATCGACTCGGTCACCAAGTCCGCTTGCCCTGCCGCGGTCGCGAGGTCGGTGGTGCCGGCAATACGAGCCAGTCGCTCGGCGCCGCTCGCCGCGGCGAGACAGCCGCCCTGGACCAGCGTCTCCACGCCCGCGGTGACGGAGCGTAGGCCCTTGGCCACGCTCTGCTCGGTACGGGCATAGAGGCTGACCTGGCAGCCTGCCGCCGCCAGGCTGTAGGCGATGCCCGGCCCCATAAGGCCCGTGCCGATAACCAACGCTCGTCGGATCGTCTGCTCTTCCACGTGCTGCCTCCCTAACGGAAATGCCGGCGGCTGCCCCGCGGCGCTGCTCGAGACCAAGGCAGGATAGCAGGGGTCCCGACAGACTGTCAACCGGTGGTGCGATGAGGGAGCGGCCGTTCCCGAGCCAGCAACCACCCTCGTGGTAGTTTCCGACGCCAACCACCTTGACGCTGGCCAGGCGGTGATTCTCTGAGCGCTTGGCCGAGGCACTGCGCCGTCTGCCCACGGGGCGGGCAAGGGCGTGTAGGTCACGCTTGACACCGAGAAACGCGGTTTGGTATACTGCATTTTGCCGAGCAGCTGATGGCTAGCCATCGCCGCGAAGCGCAATGGAGGCGTGGTGTAGCGGCCTAACATGCAGCCCTGTCAAGGCTGAGATCGCGGGTTCGAATCCCGTCGCTTCCGCCCGGTACTGAAATTGGTTGCCACGCTGCAACCAAGCCTGCTAAGTCGGGTCGTGGTTCAATCGCCACGACCCGATCGTCGTTAACGATCACCTTCAAGGTCAGCTACGTCAGCAACCGGTTGCGCTGGGCAGGGTCAGCCGCGGCCCAGACCATCGCCGCGTGGCGCACGAACTCGGCGAGCTTGAGGAGATCGCGCCGCTGCTTCTGCTCGGGCTGCAGGGCAAGGAGGCGTCGCTGCACGCTGTCGCGCTCGGCGAGGTACTCGGGCCGATCGAGATCTCCCCAGCTGTACAGCTCCTTGATGCGAGCCAGCCTCGCCTCCAGGCGACGGCGCTCCTCGCCGACGTCGCCCACCGCTCTTGCCTCGGCCTGCAATCGGCGCAACTCCACCTCGAGGGCGCCCTCCGGCAGCTCGAGCCCGGCCATCCACTCACCGATCTGCTCCTCGTAGACCGAGAGGAGTACTCCCCGCTGGTCACAGCCCAACCCCTGCATACGACCGTAGCAGACAGTCCGGACGCTGTCGTGCATCGTCTGGATCCGGATGGCCCCGCCGCACTTGGCGCAGCGCAGCAGCCCGGTGAGGCTGTAGGTGTGGCTATGCCCGTTGACCGAGCTCTGCCGCGCGCCGGTGAGGTTCCTCTTTCTAGCCTCTCGGGCCCGGGCGAAGAGGTCGGGATCCACCAGGGCCGGGTGGGCGCCGGGCACCCAGCCGCCCTGACCATCGGGCAGGTCGCCGACGTAGAAGCGGTTGATCAGCACGCGGCGAACGCTGTCCTTGCGCCAGGGATTGTGGCCGCGGTTGCCGGTGGTGCGCCAGCCGCCGGCGTTGAGAACCTCGGCGACCTCCTTGTCGCTCGCGCCCTTGGCACAAATCTCCAGGGCGTGCACTAGCCCCTCGTGGTTCGACCTGCTGTTGGCCTGCAACCGCAGGTCGGGCGCCGGCAGCCCATCCTCGCCTCGCATCGCTCCGAAGGGCAAAAGCCCGTTGTAAAGGCCGCGTTCCTTGCGCTCGGACTTGACCTTGCGGACCTCCTGGCCGAGGTTCTGGCTGTAGAACTCGGCCAGGGCGCCGAAGATGTGCAGACTGAGTCGCCCCTGTGGCGTGGAGTAGTCGAGATTCTCGACCACACTGACCAGGCCGACATTATGTCGCGCCAGTCGATCGAGACTCTGCAAGGTCAGGCGGAGGTTGCGCGAGAAACGGTCGAGCTTGTGGACAATGACGACCTCCGCCTCGCCGGCCTCCACGCCGGTCATCATCTGCTGGAAGAGCACCCGCTTGGTTGGATTCTCATACCTCGCCGACTTGTCGTCCTCGACCAGCTCGCGGGCGACCTCCCAGCCCCGCTTGGCGCACCCGCCCCGACAGGCGCGCAGCTGCGCCGCCAGGGAGAGGGCCTCGTCCTCCGCTGGCTGGCCGTCGCGGCTCTTCTTGGCCTTCGAACGGCGGGCGTAGATGTAGACTCTCACCTGCCCAGCTCCTTGAGGCGCTCCTGCATCAATGTCCGGGCCACCTGGAAGATATGGCAGAGCTGGCCGAGGTCGGTCACCTTGCGCAACTTCTCCTCAAGCATCCG
>JAMCYS010000130.1 GCA_023473795.1 Chloroflexota bacterium
AGCTGTTGCCGCACACCGGGTGGGTGAATTACTTGGCCGTCACCCTGGGTGAATAACTTGGCCGTGGGGTGGGTGAATTACTTGGCCGCGGAAGCCCTCAAGTGGGTGAATTCCCTGGCCGCCGACAAGCGGAACGGCTGCTTTCAGCGTCCCGATCAACATGTAGTAGTCCACCGGGCGCAGTACGGCAGGAATCTCCACATATGACTTGTCCGTCTGTATCAGTGAAGGAACATGCTTGGCTGAACCATGAAAGAACATGTCATGCTTGTTCAGTTCATCGAGCACAGACATATGCAATCCGCCGACCGTGTATCGTCGAGCAGCCCGGCTCTCCTCCGACGTTGCTCGTTTCAAGTCCCCCTCAACGCCAACCACACCAAGAAGACTCTGGAGAAAGGGTAGCCCCAGCTTGACTGAGCCGCCGCCACTCGTGTCGGACTTCTTGGTTACCTCCGACTCTAGGGCTACGCCTCCAAAGAGGTAGGCTGCACAGTTCAGCATCATCTTCTCGTTCAGGTAGACCGGCTCAAGAAACCGCTTGATATCCTGACTTCTTGCCATTCGGTGCCTCCTAGAACCCCCAATTACTCACTCGCTGCCCCCAGCAAAGCCTGTCATCCATGCGTCTTCAAGGGGGTATAGAAAGGAATGGACCGATCTGCGGTCAAGCGGAACCATGGTACTATCGAGCGGAGCCGCCGTCAACTCAACGGGCTACCGGTGGGCTAGCCACGTGGGCCCGTACCTCCGCAGGGAGAGCGTCGAGCAAAGTGCCCATGACCTCTCACATCAAGTGTGCACCGCTGACGCTGTAAGTTCTGTCTGCCTGCTGATAGCGCCTCGTAGTTCCTCATCCGCCCATTCGGAGAACGCAGCCTCGTGCAGTCTTGTCGGGGCCTATACCCTATCCCGGATTCTGTTTGACTCCCCATTCGCGCGCCGCTATACTTTGCTTGTCTAATTGCCGCCTCTAGTCGGGCGGGGGAGGAATATAGAGTGTCAGTCGCCGCTGTATCCAAGGAAATGACCATCTCCGAGGTCGTGCAGAAATTCCCTTACTCCGTGCCCGTTTTCTTGAAGCACGGCCTCTTCTGTTTCGGCTGCGCCGTGGCCCGCTTCGAGAATATCGAGCAGGGCGCCGCCGCACACGGCATCGACCCCGAATTGCTCATCGCCGACCTCAACCAGGCGGTGGCGGAGAACTCCGCGCGGGCGCCGGCAACCGCCGAATAAGCCTGCATGCTGGACCGCTTTCGCAAACTCGATAAGAGCATCCGGCGCTCGCAGGATGCCTTCTTCAACCGCGTCGCCGGCCTCTTCGAGGGGCGCGCCATCGACGATTCTCTCTGGGAGGATCTCGAGGAGCTCCTCGTCCAGGCCGACGTCGGCATTAACGTCACCATCGAGCTGGTCGGGCGCGTGCGCGAGCGCGTGGACGTCGAGCACGTGCGTGACGCCGAGCGCGCCCGCCGCATCCTCAAAGAGGAGATGGTCAAGGTCCTCAGCCCCCCCGGTCAGGACCGCGGACTGAACGTCCAACACGGGCGCCTCAACGTCGTCCTCGTGGTCGGCGTCAACGGTACCGGCAAGACGACCAGCATCGCCAAGCTGGCCGAGTACCTCAAGGACCGGCGCTGGCGGGTGTTGCTGGCCGCGGGCGACACCTTCCGCGCCGCCGCCATCGACCAGCTGCGCATCTGGGGCGAGCGCGCGGGCGTGCCGGTCATCGCCCACCAACCGGGCGCCGACCCGGGCGCCGTCGTCTTCGACGCCATACAAACCGCTCCCTCGCGCAACGTCGACGTGGTGGTGGTCGATACGGCCGGGCGCATCCACACCAAGTTCAACCTGATGGAAGAACTGAAGAAGATCAGGCGGGTGATCGCCAAGCAGGACGAGTCGGCGCCGCAGGAGGTGCTGCTCGTGCTCGACGCCACCACCGGCCAGAACGCCCTCAGCCAGGCTCGGCACTTTACCCAGGCGGTCAACGTCACCGGCCTGGTCATTGCCAAGCTGGACGGCACCGCCAAGGGGGGCATCGTCTTCGCCATCTCCCAGGAGTTGGGCCCGGTCAGGACCGCGGACTGAACGTCCAACACGGGCGCCTCAACGTCGTCCTCGTGGTCGGCGTCAACGGTACCGGCAAGACGACCAGCATCGCCAAGCTGGCCGAGTACCTCAAGGACCGGCGCTGGCGGGTGTTGCTGGCCGCGGGCGACACCTTCCGCGCCGCCGCCATCGACCAGCTGCGCATCTGGGGCGAGCGCGCGGGCGTGCCGGTCATCGCCCACCAACCGGGCGCCGACCCGGGCGCCGTCGTCTTCGACGCCATACAAACCGCTCCCTCGCGCAACGTCGACGTGGTGGTGGTCGATACGGCCGGGCGCATCCACACCAAGTTCAACCTGATGGAAGAACTGAAGAAGATCAGGCGGGTGATCGCCAAGCAGGACGAGTCGGCGCCGCAGGAGGTGCTGCTCGTGCTCGACGCCACCACCGGCCAGAACGCCCTCAGCCAGGCTCGGCACTTTACCCAGGCGGTCAACGTCACCGGCCTGGTCATTGCCAAGCTGGACGGCACCGCCAAGGGGGGCATCGTCTTCGCCATCTCCCAGGAGTTGGGCATCCCCATCAAGTTCGTCGGCACCGGCGAGCACCTGGACGACCTGGCCGAGTTCGACCCCGAGGAGTTCGTCAGCGCCCTGTTGCGGGTGTAGGGTTGCCCCAGAGTCGGCCGACCGGCGATGATGAGGGCGGGCGCCGGCGGCCCGCCCTTTTCTACTCCGGTTCAGCGCAATCTCTCCAGGAGGCCCAGGTTGGCGAAGATGAGAGTAAAGCTGTTTGCCTCCATGCGGGAGGCGGCGGGCGACAAGGAAACCCTCGTCGAGGTCGCCCCCGGCACGCCGGTGCGCGAGGTCGTCGTCCGGCTGGTAGAGCGCTACCCTGGTCTCGCCGGGAGAGTGATGGACGAGCGCGGCAACCTGAAGGATGCGGTGAGCATCTTTGCCAACGGCCGCAACGTCCGGCTTTTCGACGGCCTCGACACGCGCCTGCAGGGCGACGAGGAATTGGCCGTCTTCCCCCCGGTCGGGGGTGGCCGCTAGCCGTAAGCAAGGGGCCGGCCCTGCGGCCCGCCCCTGTGCCCGTTCGATCGCGCTTGCCCTATCTAGTGCCTGGACCAGTGAGTGCGGCCCAGACGACCGGGCGTGCCATTCCCTCTCCCAAAGGGAGAGGGGGTAGGTTCGTCGCCTGAGCCGAACTTCGCCGTTGCGGCACTAGGCTATTATCCCCAGTTCCTTCAGCTTGCCGTCCGGCGCCACGCCATCCTGCCAGCCGCGGATCTGGTAGTACTCCGCCAGCATTTGATCCAGCTCGCAAACGCTCTGCGCCGCCGGGCCGCTGCCCGGTTCCTCCAGGAAGCGCTTTGGCAGAGTGTCGGAGCCCGGGCCGATGCCGTGCAGGTTGTTGAAGTAGCGCTCCAGGTTGTAGACCCGCTCGCCAATCCGCAGCAGCCCGCCGGCATCCAGCGGCACGCCGATGTAGGCCGCGTACTGGGCGGCAAAGACGTCCAATGGCTCGGCGAAGGTGGAGAACTTGCAGATGTCGGCGCTGTCGGTGAAGCCGTAGACGTTCTGGAAGGTGGCGACCAGCCCCGCCTTGCCCTGCCAGGCCAGCGGGTCGGTCTTGCCCTGCTGGCCCAGCACCCAGCCGACTACCTCGGCCGCCGGCGTGTAGCCGCGCAGGTGGCAGGCGCCGCGGTTGCTGGTGGCGTAGCCGATGCCCATGCCCTTGATGCCGCGCGGATCGTAGGCCGGGATCGACTGACCCTTCACGGACATCGACAGCTCGGGCACTCCCCACTTCTTGGACGCCTGCGCCGGGCCCTCGGCCAGGTCCACTCCCAGCCCCTTGCGGGCGGCGATCATCGGCACCAGCTCGGCCATGCCGTCGGTGTCGCCCCAGGCAATGCCTTTGACCGCGCCCTTCTCGGTCGCCTCCATCGTCATCGACAGCGCGTTGCCCATCTCGATGGTGTCTAGGCCGAAGTCGTTACACCTGTCGATGATGTGAGCTATTGCGGCGACGTCGGCATTGCCGCAGTTGCCGCCCAGGGCCCAGGCCGACTCGTACTCCACGCTCTCCATCACGAGCCCGGCGTACTTGCCTTCCTTGATCCGCACCTTCTTCTTGCAGCCAATGGGGCAATTCCAGCAGGTCGGGTTGTCGATCAGGATCGTGTTGGTCACGGTCTCGCCGCCAACCGCGTCTGCCTGCTCGAACACCGTACGCTGCGCGTTGCGGGTCGGCAGACCGCCGATCTCGTTGTCCATGTTCATCAACACGTTGGTGCCGAACTTGTGCAGGTCGCCGGTCTTCGGCATGGTTGTGACGGCGGTGTTGATCCACTTCAGCGCCGCCTTGTCGGCTTCCTTGAAGGCGACAGGGTCCGCAGGCTCGGGGACATTCCTCTTGTTCACCTTGACGACGATCGCCTTCAGATTCTTGCTGCCGGCCACGGCGCCGGTGCCGCCTCGGCCCGCGGCTCGGTCGTCGTCGTTCATGAAATTGGCGAAGTGCACCTGGTTCTCGCCGCCCGGGCCGATGGCCATCACACCGACGTCGCCGTGCTTGGCCTTCGCCCACTTGATGGCCTCGTGCGTGCCTTTGCCCCAGATCTCGCTCGCGTCGTGCAGCGTGACCTGGCCATCGGCCACATAGGCGTAGACGGGCTTGGCGCCCTTGCCCTTGAAGATCACCCCGTCGAGGCCGGCCCACTTCAGCTGGGCGCCGGTCCAGCCACCCATGTGCGAGTCGACGCAGGTGCCGGTCAGGGGCGAGCGGGCGACGACGCAAAGCCTGCCGCTCATGCGGACCTTCGTGCCCGTGAGAGGACCAGTCATCACGGCGAGCAGGCTCTCGGGCGCCAGGGGCGCGATGCCGATGCCGTTGTCTAGAAGGTACTTGACCCCCAGGCCGCGGGCACCGACATACTGCTTGGCCAGATTCTCGTCGATGCCCTCGTAGTGAATCTGGCCGCTCGTCAAGTCGACGCGGGCCACCCTATCTCTGTAACCACCGAGATTCAAGCTCATCGCCTCCTTGCGTTTCTATGCGCGCTGTCAGACAAGTAGGGAAGAAGTGGTAGCAAAGTCTGAAGCCGGATGACCACCCTCTTTCTCGTCCGAGCCCTTGCCGCCGGCCGGATGGCTCCGGCCAACGATGGGGTCAAGCGAGTCGCCAATTCGGCAAGTCCAGGGTCGCCAGGAACGCCAGCGGAGCCCGCGTACGGGCAAGGAAGACACACGGTGCAATTCCGGAAAGCAGGCGCCAACCCCGTGTGCGATTCTAGTATAGCACGCCAGTCAAAGCGTGGGCTCGGCTCGGCTTGCGAGATTAGGTGCTGGTCGGGGGAGATCAGGCGTTGGTCTATGCTGGGGGTTTGCCGGGGCCCAAATTGGCGGTGGGGATCCGGCGCGGGTGCAGCAACATCGCCTGGATCACGAGCCACATGGCCCCGAGGCCGATGGCGATGTCGCCGACGCTGAAGACGGTGGCCAGCAGCGTGCCTCCGGGAAACGGCATTACGTCGCACAGCGGCACCAGTTGCGTTTGCGGCCCTAACAGGACCGAGTTGCCGTAGTGCCCCCGCCACGAGATGACATCCAACTCGTACAGCATCCCGGCTGTCCGCAGAGCTTCGGCGGAGGCGGGCATGTAGCCACCGTTAGCGACGATCGCGGTGACGTTGGCGGCAGTGCCCGCGAGCGCCAGCCAGAGAGGTCGCAGTGATAGATTGGCAAGCAGACACAGCAGAATGGGATAGTAGGAGAAAACGTAAAGGTCTCTCGCCAGCAGGGCGCCTTGGGGCAATATGGCAAACAGGCCGCTGAAGGCGACGACTTGTAGTAGGGGTCCCACAAGGATAAGCCAGGAGTGGCGAATCGGTATGACGGCCAGTCCGCGCAAAGAGCCGCCGCGCAGGTAACCGTATGCCAGACCAACCAGGAGGAAGGAGAGCAGGAACATCAGGAGACTGCCCGTCGGTTGGGTACCGCCTCCAGTTTCAACACCGGGCGCTCGGGCTCGTCCTTGAGCGCGGACTCTTCGGCCTCCGCCAACACCGCTAGAAACGCTTCGACCACCTCGGGGTCGAACTGGGTGCCCCGGCCGCGTCTCAGCTCGGCGATGGCGACTTCGTGAGGCAAGGCCTTGCGGTAGGGGCGGTCCGAGGTCATTGCCTCGTAGGCGTCGGCCACGGCGATGATCCGGGCGCCCTGCGGCACGTCCTCGCCCTTGAGCCCCCCTGGATAGCCCTTGCCGTCCCACCGTTCCTGGTGACAGGCCACCATCTCGCGCATGTGCTCGTAGACTGCCAGCTGGCCGACGATGTTGGCCCCGATGGCGGGGTGCTCCTGCATCCGTTCCCGCTCTCTGGCGTCGAGAGGGCCGGGTTTGAGGAGTATGCTGCTCTCGATCCCCACTTTGCCCAGGTCGTGCACCAGGGCCGCGCCCTTAATGGACTCGACGTCGGCCATGTCGAGGTTCATACGCAGGGCCATTGTCTCGCTGAACTCGGCTACACGCGCGGAGTGCCGGTAAGTGTAAGGGTCTCGCTGGTCGACGGCTGCCGCCAACATCTCCATCGTGCGCTGTGACTGTGTCATCAGCCGCCGGTAGGCCTGAAACGAGTACTGTGCCAGGTAGATGGGCACCACAAGCAGGGGCAGGCCCCACACGGTCTGGTGGTAGACGACCACGACCAACGTGCCGAGAGGGAACAGGGCTACCATCTGGACAGACAGACTGCGTGCCATTGTTCGCCAAACCTGCCAGGGTGGAACCCCTTCGGCCAGCGCCACAATCGTGCAAACCACTGCCGTGTTGGTCAGTAGGTAGGTCAGGGAAGCTGCCAGGAGCGCCAGTCCGTTGGCCAGGGAAGACAACGGGACGCCTGAACCGTCGTTTATCAGGGTGTAGACAACCCAGGTGACGTTGATCATCACCACGACGCACGAGGCGTTGAACAGGGTCTTGTACCAGACGCGGCGGGCGAGAATGTCGGTCAGCAGGCTCGAGGCGACGCCCGCCCAAACGGCGGACACGGGCCCAAAGAGCATGACCAGAGCAAAAGTGGTGAAGGTGGTTATGGTGACGGTTACCTTGTTGTGGTGGAGAAAGCCGGTCTGTAGATTGATGCCCAGCCTGTCGGCAACCGTACCGATAATCGCCAGACTGAGGAGGGTGAATTGAGCCTGCGTCTCGCTGGGCCAAATGCCTTCAAAACCACGCAGGACGAGCAGCGCGCCAGCCGTCAGTATCACCAGCCACAAGAACAAGCGAGCGGAGGGGCGGAGATTGCTCACGGGGTTGACCCTCGCCTAGACCTCACAAACGGCTACTTCGACCACTGATCCCTGGAGGATTTTACCCTTTGGATGACCGCATGCCTAGTCTCTAACTGGCCTGCCACCAAACCTAAACCCAGTCCTTACTAGCGCTGGCCAGGAATACCCACCAAAAAGGTAGGCGGGCCGCCTTCACGCCTTTCCATAGAATACACTCGGCGTGGTGGTTGGCCCGCCTGCGAGATGGCTACTGTCCGCGGTTTCCTACGAGCGCTGCTGGAGGACTAACCCCAGCGCACGTTCTCCCACCGAGCGTTGGCGGCGGCGGCGGCGATGATGCTGGCGATGGACAGGAGTGCGTAGGCGATGCGAGTGATGTTCCACTTCATCTGGACGTTCCTCCCAACCCTTCTTCTATGATAGAATCGCTTGGTGATGAAATGGTTGCCAACCGCCTACTTGTGGACCGCCCTGTCTCGGTGTTTCGCCTCGACTGCTGCTCTACCGGAGTGGCGCTTAGGGGTGGCCCATACGGGGGACAACCTCTTCACTGGTTCATAACCTATCATATGCCCGCTAAGTTTGTCAATAGGTCTGCCGGTCGTATGGGGGATTCTGGCCAAATGTTTACATGCGCCGTGGTCGGAGTCGCCTGCCGGCCGGCTTCTACGGAGGTTACAGCGTGCCCAGTCGCTCTCTTCAACTGCGTTCGTTGCCGCTACTGCTTGCCATAGCCTTGCTTGCCGCCGGCTGCCTCCCCGGAGGCCAGGCCGGACCGCCGCAGGTGGGCACGGCGGCGCCTGACCTGACCGTGACCACGCTGGACGGTAGCACGGTGCGCCTGGCCGATCTTAAAGGTCAGGTCGTGTTGCTAAACTTCTGGGCCACCACCTGCCCGCCCTGCCGGGAGGAGATGCCTGACCTGCAGGCCGTCTACTCTGAGGTCCGCGCGTCGGGCGGCACGGTCCTGGCCGTCGACCAGCACGAGGCCGCCGACACGGTAAAGCGTTTCGTCGACGAGTTTCAGCTGACCTTCCCCGTGGGCGTCGACGCCGACGGCTCGCTCTTCGCGCGCTATGGGGTGCAGTTCATTCCCACGTCGTTCGTCGTCGACAAGAACGGCGTCGTGCGCTTCATGAAGGTTGGCCAGATGGATAGAGACACGATCCGGCGCTACTTCTCCACTCTGCAGTAGGGAGCGTGGCTTTGGCTGGGCGCGTGCTGAGGGGGCTGTCACTGGCCGCCGTCGCGCTGCTGTTTCTGCTCTTCCTCTCTCCCCCGCCTGCGCAAGGGTCGCTGAAAGCCGGTCAGACCCTGGCGCAAGCCGGCCAGTACCGGCAGGCTTTGGCGGCCTATTCCCAGGCCGCCCAACTCGAGCCCTGGCGCCCGCGGGCCTGGCTGGGCGGCGCCGCGCTCCGTTGGCGTCTGGGCGAGATTAGCGCCGCCGAGCAATCCTACCGCACGGCGCTGTCCGTCCACCCCGCAGACTGCGCGGCCCGCCTGGGGCTCGGGCGGGTTCTGGCGGCGCGGGGAGAGCAGACGGCGAGCCTGGCCGCGCTCTGGCCAACGCTCGCCGTCTGCCCCGACCCGGAGGTCGCCTACCGGGCGGGCATGGCCGCCCTGGCGGCGGGCGATTTCCCTGCCGCGCGGGAGGGCCTACAGCTGGCCGGCGCCCTTGCCGACGCGGCCGGCCAAGGGGCTCTGGCCAGGCAGGCGAGGCTTAACCTGGCGTTGCTCCTGGCCCCCGAGCAGCCCGACGCCGCCCTCGCCGAGTTGGCCAAGGCGCAAGACGGTGCCGCGCCGGGAGTGCTGCGCCAACAGGTAACGGCCCGTGAGGCAGTGCTGGCCGCGCGCCAAGCAGGCTCCTCTGGCCAACGCGACGCCGTTCTTGGCCGGGGAGCGCTGGCCGTGGGGCTGGTCGGCTTGGCCGAGGGCTACCTGCGACGTTCCCTGGCGGCGGACCCCGGCCTGGCGATGGCCCAGAACTACCTGCCTTTGGCGCTGCTAGCCGCGGGCAAGGGAGAAGAGGCTGAGAGTGCCGCCCAGCAGGCGCTGCGCGCCCATCCCGACTCCGAGTTGGCTCGCTACGCTCTGGCCGCCAGCGAGCGGGTCCAGGGCCGACCCGGCGAGGCCATTCTGGACCTCAAAGCCTTGCTGGCCACGGCACCAACGGAGCCCACCTATCTCCTTGAATTGGGCGCTGCCTGCGCGGACTACGGGGATTACGAGTCGGCCGTGACCTTCATCGCTCAGGCGGCCGAGCAGCCCGGGGCGACGCCGGACGTGCTGCTCGGCGCGGCGCGCTTCCACCTCGACCGCGCCTACCAACCGGAGCGGGCGCTCACCTGGGCTGAGAAAGCCGACGCCGAGCTGCGCGATGGCGAGTCGGGCACGGCCTATGGCTGGGCGCTCCACCTGGTCGGACGAGACGAAGACGCCATGGGGGTGCTGACGCGAGCCGTAGCCCAGTCGCCGCTCTCGGCAGAGGCGTCCTACTATTTGGGCGTGGTTTGTGAGCGGCGCGGCTTGACCGTCCAGGCGGTGGCGGCCTACGGGCGCGCCGCCGACCTCGACCCACTTAGCTCATCAGGGCAGAGGGCGGGTCGGGCGCTGCTCGCTTTGGCGGCGCGCAGGCCTTAGCGGTCTGGCAACAGGTCCGCCAGCCAGGTGGAGAACAGCTCGGGGTCCCGCACATGGCCGATGTCGGGGGTCAGGGCAGTGAGCGAGACGAACCCGTTGGCGATGGCCCACTCGTCTGAACCCACGTCGTCGCCGCTGGGTATGAGTCGCTCGGTGCGGAAGCGATAAGTACCAGGTCGTGCCTCGTGGGGTTGCACGGAGAGTCCGGCCAGGCAGCAATCGCGCGAAAGATGGGTCAGCCTTACGCCGGCCAGCTTCGCCCCGGGCAGGGCGGGCAGGTTGACGTTGAGGAGCATCTTTTTGGCCGGGGCTTCGTCGCGTATCTTTCGCGCCAGGCGAGCGGCCACCCCAGCGGCCGTCGGCCAGTCCCAGGTGTCCTCGGCGTTACGCAGGATGGACACGGCCAGCGCCGGAATGCCCTCCATCGCCGCGACAAGGGCCGCGCCCACCGTGCCCGAGAGCAACGCGTCGCGCCCCACGTTGGCGCCGCTGTTGATGCCTGAGACGATCAGATCGAAGGGCCCGCCGGGGATGGCGCCGCGCAGCGCCAGCAGCACGCAGCTGGCCGGCGGCGCGCCGACGCTGTGGGCGGTGAGGCCGCCGCGCCCACGCGCCTTGAGCTCGCGTACGCGCACCGGCCGCTTCAGCATCATCGCCGCCGCGCTGCCGCTCATGTCCCGGTTTGGGGCCGCGACGACGGTCTCACCTACCTCCGCCATCGCCCTGGCCAGCTGCCAGAGGCCGGGCGAGCCCATGCCGTCGTCGTTGGTCACCAGTATTCTCATCGTTTCCCCCTCCGCGCGGACGCGCAGGCGATTATGCCACGGGCGGGCTCCCGGCGGCAAGGCCACCGGCTTGACAGCCCGAGTGACGGATGCCAAACTAACCTTTGGCGCCCCAACGAGCGCCCGGAGGTCCAGTTGGCCCTGCCCAAGAGCATCGTCCTCATCGGCACCCTCGACACTAAGGGCGAGGAGTTGCTGTTCGTCAAGCGCCTGGTGGAGGGTCACGGCCATCGCACGCTGGTTGTCGATACCGGCGTGCTGGGGCAATCGCTCTTCGCCGCCGACGTCGACCGCGACACCGTGGCGCGGTCGGGCGGCGCCGAACTCGGCGAGCTGAGGGCGGCGGGCGAGCGGGGGCGGGCCCTCACGGCGATGATGGAGGGCGCGGCCAAGGTAGTGCTTCAGCTGCGGGCGGCGGGCCGCCTGGACGCCGTTCTTGGCTTGGGTGGCGGCTCCGGCACGGCCGTGGCGGCGGGAGCGATGCGCGCCCTGCCTTTCGGCGTGCCCAAGTTGCTCGTCTCCACTAGGGGCTCGGCCGACGTTTCGCCGTACGTGGGCGGCAAGGACATCGCCATTCTCCATTCCGTCACCGATATCATGGGCCTCAACCCCATCCTGCGGCGGGTGCTGGCCAACGCGGCCGGCGCCATCTGCGGCATGGCTGAGGTGGAGGGAGAGGGCGAGCGCCGCCGGCCCACCGTGGCAATCACCGCCTTCGGCGTGACGACGCCGGCCGCGGAGCGTAGTCGGGACCTGCTGGTGGCCCGGGGCTATGAGGTGCTGGTCTTCCACGCCAACGGCACGGGCGGACGGGCGATGGAGGATCTGTTGGAGCAGGGGCTGGTGGACGGCGTGCTGGATTTGACGACGACCGAGCTGGCCGATGAGCTGTGTGGCGGCACGCAGAGTGCCGGACCGCGACGCCTGGAAGCGGCCGCCCGTCTGGGCGTGCCGCAAGTGGTGGTGCCGGGGGCCCTGGACATGGTCAACTTCTTCCGCCCCGAGGCGGTGCCCGAGCGCTATGTGGGTCGTCAATTCTACCGGCACGGCCCCAGCGCCGTGTTGATGCGCACCACCGCCGTGGAGAACGCCGTTCTCGGCCGTTGGCTGGGCGAGAAGGTCGGCGCCAGCAGGGGCCCGGCTGTCTTGCTCCTGCCTCTGCGTGGCATCTCGGCCTACGATCGCCAGGGCGAGCTGTTCTATGACCCGCAGGCCGACGAGGCGCTCTTTGGGGCGGTGCGGGCGGCCGCGGGGCCAGCGCTCGTCGAAGAAAGAGACTTGCACATCAACGATCCGGCCTTCGCGGAGGCGGCGGTAGAGTTGCTGCTTTGCCTGTTAGACGCGGCCGGCGTAACGCGGGAGGTTAGCAGTGGCAATTAGGTACACTCGGGAAGAAGTGAGCGCCCGTCTGAGCGTAACCCTGGCGGCCAAGAAGCCGCTCGTCGTCGCCGGCACCGGCACCGGTCTCTCGGCGAAGTGCGCGGAGCTGGGTGGCGCCGACCTCATCGTGATCTACAATTCCGGCAAGTTCCGTATGGATGGCCTACCCTCCGTCTGCGGCATAATGTGCTACAGCAACGCCAACGACGTCGTCTATGAGATGGGCGAGCGCCAGGTCCTGCCCGTGGTCAAGCAAACGCCTGTCATCGCCGGCGTGTGCGGCACCGATCCTACCAGGGAGATGGGGCGCTTCCTTGGCCAGCTCGTGGATGTCGGCTTTTCCGGCGTCATCAACTTTCCCACCGTGGGGCGCATCGACGGCAGCCTGCGCCGCGACCTGGAGGCGGTCGGTCTGGGCTTCGGGCGCGAGGTGGAGATGATCGCCAAGGCGCGGGGGCAGGGGCTGTATACCATGGCCTACGTCTACAGCGCCGACGAGGCTCGGGAAATGGCCCACGCCGGCGTGGATGTGGTTATCCCGCACGTCGGCCTCACGGTCGGCGGCACCATCGGCGCCAAGCAGGCGATGTCTCTAGAGGAGGCGGCCAAACGGGTGCAAGAGATGCTGCTGGCGGCGCGGGAGGTCAATCCGGAAGTGGTAGTGCTGGCGCACGGCGGGCCCATCGCCGAGCCTGACGACGTTGCCTACATCCTCGCCGGGACTGACAGCCAGGGCTTCGTTGGCGCCTCCAGTATGGAGCGTCTGCCGGTGGAGAAGGCCATCGTCGGCGTCATGCAGAAGTTCAAGGGGTTGACGCTGCGCTAGGAGGCACGGCTTGAACGAGGAGTACGTCGTCGCCCTCACCGGCGCCTCCGGGGCCGTCTACGGGGTGGAGCTGCTGCGTGCCTTGCGGCGGCTCGGGCGCCCCAGCCACCTTGTCATTTCGGACACGGCGGCGGCGGTTCTTCCCTTCGAGACTGGCCTCTCGCCTGCCGACCTGGCGGCGCTGGCCACCTGGCAGCACGACCCGGGAGACCTGTTCGCCAGCATCGCCAGCGGTTCCTACGCCTGGCGCGTTGCCGGCATGGCCATCGTACCCTGCTCCATGAAGACGCTGGCGGCGGTGGCCCACGGCTACGCCGACAACCTCATAACCCGAGCGGCCGACGTGATGCTCAAGGAACGGCGCCGCTTGGTGCTGGTGCCACGCGAAACCCCGCTCTCCCCCATTCATTTGCGCAACCTGCTGGCCCTCGCCGAGCTGGGGGCCGTCGTGCTGCCGCCCGTGCCGGCCTTCTACAGCCTTCCGCGCACCGTCGAAGACATAGTGCGCCAGACGGTGCAGCGCCTCCTTTTCCACCTGGGCCTGCCGGTTGAACCCAGAGACGGCTGGCAGGGCCTACCCGGCGAGTCGGGCGGTGAGTGAGTCCGCGGCGGCCGGCCAGGCGGTTGTGCGCGTCACCCACGGCCGGGGCCGGCTGCGTGTGTGGGCTGTGGCCACCAGGGCGGGCCGCGACCTCTGCGTCGTCATCGCGGGGGGCAGCGAGCCCCACGTGGGCGCCGTCGCCGTGGCCCAGGCGCGCCCCAGCCTGGCCGACGCGGCTCGCACCAGCGCCACCTCCTCCGTACTCACCCTACTCGGCCACAAGGACGACGCCATCGCCCGGGCTGCCGCCGAGCGCCTGGCCGCGGCCCTGGGGTGCACGGCGGTCGTCTCCGCCGGCCTGCACGTCGACGCGGCCACGGACGCCGAGCTGGAGGTCCTCCAGATGAGGGCCCAGCGCTGCGTGGAGGACCTGCTGGCTGCCCTGACCAACGGTTGATGGCCAAACTGCTACTCTGGCCGTTCTCCACAGCATCTGAAGGCGGCCTGCTGACCGGGCGGGCAGGTAGTCCAGAGCGCAGCGCCGGAGTGACGCCGGTCGCTACGGAGGATACCAGCATTCCCTGTCATTGTCCGACCAAGCTGTCAGTATGCAAGAGCGGCATGGCGCCCCCTAGGTTCCGGCAAGGCGCCGGCGTCCGGGCAGCGCCGGTTTGCCCTGCAGGCCGCGGATGAGCAGGTAGAGGTCGACTAGCCAGAGGAAGACCAGAGGCACGTCGGCATAGACCGCCACCTGGTACGCCTCGGGCGTGTCGCCCTGGAGAACGATCCAGGCGTCGCCTGGCACTTCCTCGCCAAACGTCTCGCGATAGGAGGCGCCCACTTGGGCCGCGAAGGGCACGCTGGCGAAGCGCTGCAGGCGGCCGGCCAGCCGCACTGGGGTGCCGGCCCGCGGCGGCGCGTAGTCCCGCACGTACAGCCGCCCTCCGGCCTGTGCGACCGGGAAGTAGTAGTACCAGATGCCGTAGCGGAAGTGCGGCTGGACCCTGTCCAGCCGGGGTGCCGCCGTGAGCCCAACGTAGCGGTCCTCCGGCACTGCTCCCGCCACAATCTCACCAGGGGACGGCACCACCAGTGGCTCGGGATCGGAAAAGCCGTAGGCGAAGTTGCGGAGCGAAAGCGCCAGCATCCCCGTCAGGAGAAGCAGAGCCAAGGATTTGAGGGCCACGTCCCAGCGCTGGTTGCGCAGCAGCATCGCTCCTCCCTCGCATTCGGGGTTGAAGACGGCGGCGCGGACGGAGGAAATACCGTCCACGCCGCCGTTGCACCTGGCGTCGAATTACTTCTTCTTCAGCGAGTCGACGTAGGCGGCTAGCGACTCCAACTGCTGGTCGGAGATCGTGTTCTTGTCGAAGGCCGGCATTTGGCCTTTGCCGCTGCGCACCTGGGTCTTGATGCCTTGCACGTCCTTGCTCGTCGTCTTCAAAGACGGGCCCACGCCTTTGTCGCCGCCGGGATGACAGCCCGTGCAGTTCTTGTCGAAGATCGCCTTGCCCTCGTCCAGGTTCGCGGCGGCAGCCGCGCCTCCGGCGGGGGCGGCAGTGGCGGCGGGCTTGGCCGCTGTGGGCGATGCGGCTGGCGCCGATTGAGAGCAGCCGGCAAGAAGCAGAGCCAAGACGGCGAAGACTAGGGCGACGAAGGCTAGATTTCTACGAACCACCGAATTCACACTCCTCCCTGTGCCGGTTCCGCCGCCCTGAGCGGCACTTTGTTCTGACTACCCTGCCGTTGTCCGACCCGCACCGGCTCGACGGGTCGGTGGCTAGAACGGGAAGCCTTTCCTGGCTTCGTCGACCACCTCTGGGGTGACCAGAGGGTAGCCATGGGCGCGCGCGTGTTTCTCGATTGCCAGACGAGCCATGCCACGGGCAAAACCGGGCACCCTCTGCAGGCGGGCACCGGCCTCGGGCGTCCACTCCAGGGGCGGCACCGCCTTGCCCGGCCGCGGCTCGGCCGGCGAGCTCTGGGCGTCGTCACTCCGCTCGCCGGCGACGAGCACGTTGCCGGTCGCCAGCCGCAGCAGGTTCTCGGTATTGCTGCCGAGCGCCTGCCCTTCCCCGCGGTGGAGCCCGTGGCGGCCCACCAGCAGCAAAGCCGGCTGAGCGGACTCGACGTAACCGAGGAGGGCGTCGTAGGGCTTGCCTTGCAGGACTTCGCAGCTTATCGGCACGCCGGCAGCGTTGGCTGCCTCGGCCACGCGGTCCAGGTGCCCCTGGTAGAGGCTGGTCAGCCCGCTGTCGATGATCTCGTCGTGAAGCACCTCCTGCTCGCGGAACTTGAAGATCTTGGCTGCCTCGCTGGACAGTACAGTGGCGATGCTGCTGAAGGCAACCCTATGGAAGAACGGATCGTAAACCGCCAGCGCCGTGAGGGAGCCGCCGAAGGTCTTGGCCAGACCGATCGCCCGGCGGGCTGCCGCCCACGAACCGCTGCTGCCATCCACGGCAACGACCAAGCTGGTGCCTGCTAGAGCCGTGGGCTGGCGCGCGACCAGAGCGTCCATCCCCGCACCGCGCACCACCCGCTCGCAGACGCTACCCAGCAGGCTGCGCGGTCCGTGACCCAGCCCGTGCGCCCCCAGGGCAACCAGGTCGGCGCCCGCGTCCTGGGCGGCCTTCAGCAGTACCTCATAATGGTGGCCCTCCAGGTTCTGCCGGCGACAGTGTACGCCAACATCTCGGCAGCGGCTCTCCACCACGTCGAGGTACGAGTCGGAGATCAAGGCCAGACCGCGGCCGATTAGGGCATCGTGAATGCCACGCTGGCGCTCGATCACCTCCTCGCTCTGGTAACGTTCCGGCAGGGAAGGCTCCAATTGGCGAAAGCGGTCGTCGTGCAGTCGACCGGCGTAGACGTGCGTTGCGGTGAGGGAGGCTCCGGTCGCCTGAGCCAGCTCTAGCGCCACTTTGAGGGCGTGATCGGACCACTGTGAGTTATCGACCGCCACTAGCAGGTTCTTGTACAAGTTTGGCCGCCTCCTCGCCCGGCCGTTGGGAGGGAAGCCAGCCTAGGCTGCGCTGGCTCCGGTCGTAGGTGGCGGCGGCGTTGGCTGGCTTTTCCCCTCTAGCCCTTCGCCGGGGGAGTTGATCGCTGTCAGGCCGGGGGATGTCTGGAGTATCATTAGCCCCAAGAGGGCAAAGAGCAGCATGCCAAACAGGATGAGCGGAATCGCTATGCCCAAAGGCAGCGGCAAGATAGTCTGTAGCGGGCCCTGGGCTTCGAAGACATCGTCCTTCGCCGCCAACTGGTTGAAGATGAGCCAAGGGGCGCGCGCGGCCTCGCGAGCGTAACCCATCACGAACATGATCGAGAGGACCAGGAAACCAGCCACTATGGGCAAGATGGCCGTAACCGGCGGTTCATCCTGTTCGCCGAGTCGACGGGCCCGGCCCTGGAGGAAGAGAGCGACAATAGGGATGGTGAACGTGACCAGCCCGATGAGGCCGGTGAATTTCCAGGGCCTCATTTGGCCGAAGGGGAAGTTGACCAGGCCAAGCTGGGAGTAGGGCACCAGGGCGACCAGCGCGCAAAGCACCAGGAGCAACCAGATCACTTCACCGTAGAAGGCCCAATTGACCTCCTCCTTGAACTGAAGGGGTTGGACCAGCTCGGTCTTCTCTTCCTGAATTGGCTGCGGCTGTTGGCTTGGCTGCTGCCCGGGGTCAGAAGGCCACGAGGCCCAGCGTGACTCTGCCGCCACGTGCACGGTGAGCACTGTCCGCTCGGTGAGCACGAGCCCCTGCCTGTGCACCCGGTGCACCATCAGCAGCGCCAGGACGTAGAGAACCAGAAGCAGGAAGACGATGGCCGCGCTGTCGATCACGCCCCTGAAGAGGCCGCTGTTGTTCTGGCTGATGCCGTACCAGGCCACGAACGAGCCCAAGGCGATGGCCACGGCGCCCGCCAGCATCGTCCAGTTGCGTGCGACGTCAAAGCCGCCTTGCTCGAGCCCGTAGCCGCGCAGCAAGCGCAGCAGGTACCAGTTGCCGACGAGGAAGAGAGCCCCGACCAAAACGATCTGCATGTTGAACGCCCAGCGGGCCTCGCCCATCATGATCGTGTAGAACGCGGGTAAAGAGGGAATACGAATCTCGTTGACGTAGAAGAAGCCGATCAACGGCATCAGCGGCAGCGGCAGCAGGCCAAAGCGCAAGCCGTAGCCGGCGAGCCAGCGGAAGTGGGCTTTGCGTGCGTCGCCGGCGGCTCTGAGCGCCCCGATACCCATCACCGTGGCCAGAATCAGGCCGGTGAAGGAGATGGCGCCCACCACTCTGTGCAGGCTCAGCGGCAGCCAGGTCGGGTTGTCGAAGTATAGCGGGCCGAGCTTGCTGATTAGAACGTCGGGGCCGCCCCCGCCCAGGGTGAGCGCGTCCGGCTGGGGGGTGAGCATAGCCGCCGCGACGCCGTTGATAATT
The DNA here is from genome assembly GCA_023473795.1 of Chloroflexota bacterium. GTDB lineage: Bacteria > Chloroflexota > UBA6077 > FW602-bin22 > JAMCYS01 > JAMCYS01. The sequence goes on from JAMCYS010000130.1 coordinate 17,955, forward strand.
AGCAAGGTGAACAAGCCGACCGCGACGGTCGCCACGCCCCAGGCGATATGGTGGCCGGGATGGGCTCGGTTCCGATCCCAACTGTAAACGTAGTAGTACAGCAGGGCGCCCTCCAGAAAGAAGAAGACCACCTCGAGGGCCAGGGGCCAGAAGTACATGTTAAGAATGCGCGTCCAGCCGGTGGGCCAGAGCCCGGTGAGCGTGGCCACTAAACCCACGCCGAAGGTGGCGCCGACGCTGAAGCCGACCACGTTGGCCCGGGCCAGGCCGTGAGCGAAGCGCACGGAGCGTTCCTCGTCCTTGCGCACCCCCCACCACTCCGAGACCACCGCGATCAGCGGTCCGCCAAGGGCCAGGTTAGCGAACATGACGTGAACCAAAGCGAAGAGAGCAATAGCGCCGCTGCGCCCGATGAGTGGAACGTCTACAATCGGCATTTGCGTCGCGCCCTCCACCCCTACTTGAGCGGCGACTACCCCCGGCCGCCGTCGCCTGCCGACCCGCCGCCGGCCACCTTCCAGCGCTTGTCCAGTGATTCTATACTACGGCCTCCTGGCTTCTCTGGCAAGCGGGACAGTAGTAGGCAGTGCGCCCGCCGATGCTGACTTTGCCGGCGGGTGTACCGCAGATACGGCACAGCTCGGCGCCGTGGATGCGCATCTCGTAGCGGCCTCGTTCGCCGCGCACGTCGGCGTACTCCGAAGCACCGCCCTCGGCAACAGCCTCGCTCAGCACGCTCTTAAGGGATTGGAAGAGCTGTCGGCGCTCCGCCGAGTCGAGACTGCCGGCGGCACGGGCGGGGTACAGACGGGCGGCGTGGCATACCTCGTCGGAGTAGACGTTGCCCACGCCGGCCAGGCGCGCCTGGTCCATCAGCAGAGCCTTGATGGCCTGTTTGGGGCGGCGCCGCAGCAGCGCCTCGAGACCGGGGAGTCCGAAGTCGGACTGCAGCGGCTCGGGGCCGTACCCCTGCTTTTGCCGGGCCGTCTCCTCCTCGGACAAGAAGTGGGCGTGACCCATGAATGTCTTGTCGACCAGCAACTGCCAGCCGTCGGCGAAGATGAGCGCCAGCTGGGGATCGCCCAAGGGCGCTTGGGCTAGAGTCACCTCTCCACCTAGGCCGAGGTGGAGCCAGATGCTGCCTTCCGCCAGGTGCAGCAGGCAGGACTTGGCGCGGCGCTCCGCCCCGACGATGGGGCCGCGGGCGCGGCGGGCGAACTCAGCCAGAGGTAGGTTGAGCATCTTCGGCTGGCGGCAGCGCACGTCAACTAGCTCGCGGCCGACGACGCTGGCGCGCAGACTGGCGGCCAGGTGCTCGATTTCAGGCAGTTCCGGCACGGGCTGTCACCTCCGGCGGCGCACGTAGGCGTGGAACTCGCCGTCGCGCTCGACCACCCCCAAGCACTCGTGGCCGGTGGTGCGGCACCAGGCAGGCATGTCGGCGACGATACCTTCGTCAGTGGCCACCACGTCCAGCACCTGGCCTACCTCGATTTCCTTGATCGCCTTGGCCGTGCGTGCCAAGGGAATGGGGCAGTAGGTGCCCACGCAGTCGACGACGGCGTCGGCCTTGACGTCTCCTGCCACTAATTGCCTCCCGGTCGCAAGGGCGACATCGCGCGCAGGCGCTCCACGATGGGCGGCATCACTTCCAGAAGATAGTCCACGTCCTCCGCCGTGTTGCCATCGCCCAGTGAGAACATCGCCGAGCCGTTGGCCAAGCCAGGCTCGAGCCCCAGCGCCTCGAGCACGTGCGATGATTTCAAGGCCCGCGACGTACAGGAGGAACCGCTGGCGGCGGCGATGCCCTTGGCGTCGAGCATCAGCAATACCGACTCGCCCTCGACGTAATGGATGCACAGCGAGACGTGTCCCGGCAGGCGCTGAGTCGGGTGGCCGGTGAACGCCAGGTCGGGGATGCGGGCCTCCAGGCCCTCGCGCAGGCGGTCGCGCAGTACAGAAAGGCGTTCGGCCCGCTGCTGCACCTCGGCTGCCGCCAACTCGGCGGCCCGGCCTAGCCCGACGATGCCGGCCACGTTCTCCGTGCCGGCCCGTCGGCCCGATTCCTGCAACCCTCCCTCCAACAGTGGCAACAGGCGGGTCCCCTTGCGGACAAAGAGGGCGCCCGTTCCCTTGGGTCCATAAAACTGGTGGCCCGCGAGCGTCGCCAGGTCCACTCCCAGCGCCGCCACGTCGGTCGGAACGTTACCAATGGTTTGGGTTGCGTCGATGTGCAGCGGCACTTTGTGCGCCCGGGCGATCTCGGCCACCTCGGCCACCGGCTCGATGGTGCCGATCTCGTTGCTGGCGTGGGTGAGCGTGATCAAGGCGGTGTCGTCGTCGATAGCCTCGGCCACAGAACGGGGTGACACGAGACCATAGCGGTCGACGGGCAAGAAAGTGACGCGGGCGCCTTGCCGCTGGAGCGTCTTGACGGCGTGGAGTACGGAATAGTGCTCGATAGCAGATGTGATGACGTGGGCTGGCCGATGGCGAGCAGCCGCGGCGACGCCCTTGATGGCCCAGTTGTTGGCCTCGGTGGCGCCGGAGGTGAAGAAGACCTCCTCGGCTTTGGCGTTAATCAGGCTCGCCACGCTGGCGCGTGCCTGCTCCAAAGCCTCGTGCGGACGACGGCCGAAGTAGTGAAGGCTGGAGGGGTTGCCGAACTCCTCGCCGAGGAACGGCAGCATCGCTGCCAACACTTCCGGTCGCAGCGGGGTCGTGGAGGCGTGGTCCATATATATCCTGCGTGTCATAACGCACCCCCTCTGACTGAGGCCACCCGCCAGGGCAGGGGCCAAGAAGAATATAGCCCCGCCCGCCGCGAGCTGTCAATCTCGCCGGCTCGGCAGCCAAGCCGGCCTGGTCTGGAGGATGATGCGGAATGAGAATCGCTCAGTTGAGCCCGCTCTGGGAGCGGGTGCCGCCGCCGGCTTACGGCGGCACCGAGGCGGTAGTGCACATGATAACCGAGGGATTGGTAGCCAGGGGGCATGAGGTGGTATTGTATGCCTCCGGGGACTCGCTCACTTCGGCCGAGCTGCGTGCGACGTACCCGCGCAGTCTGCGTACCGCCACGGACCTTGTCGAGCCTGCTCCCTACGAATGGTTGCACATCGCCAACGCCCTGCGGGACGCGGGGCAGTTCGACGTCATCCACAACCACGAGGGCGAGCCGCCGATGGCCTTCGCGGGTCTGGTGGCTACTCCCATGGTTACCACCATGCACTGCCTCCTCACAAAGGACACGAAATTCGTCTGGGAGCATTATCAGGGCTACTTCAACAGCATCAGCCGCGCCGAGTACGCGACCTTACCCGCTTCGGTGCCCCGGGAGCGCTACCTCGGCGTCGTCTACAACGGCATCGAGACGGCGAATTTCCCCTTCCAGGCCAACAAACAGGAACACCTCCTCTACCTTAGCCGGATCGCCCCGGAAAAGGGCACTCATCTGGCCATTGCCGCCGCCCGCAAGGCGGGGTTGCCGCTTCTTCTGGCCGGCAAGGTGGACCGGGTGGACCGAGACTACTTCGAAGCGGCGGTGAAGCCAGCGATCGACGGCAAGGATGTGCGCTATGTGGGCGAGGTGTCACGCGAGGAGGCAAAGCGCCTCTACGCCGCGGCGATGGGCCTTCTGCTGCCGCTCAACTGGGAGGAGCCCTTTGGGCTCGTGATCCCGGAGGCAGGGGCCGCCGGCACGCCCGTGATCGCTTTCCGCCGCGGCGCGGCGCCCGAGTTGATCATCGACGGCGAGACGGGCTTCCTGTTGGACCCGGGTGACGTCGACGGAATGGCGGCCGCCGCCCGCCGGCTGGACACGATCGATCCCGCGCGTTGCCGGCGACACGTGCAAGAGAACTTCGACGTCAGCCGCATGGTCGAAGGCTATCTGGACCTCTACGACCGCCTCATCGCCGAACGGCAGCACAGGCGCCTGGTCGCCGTTCCCCGTCCGGTCGCGGCCGAAGAGGAGACCGAGTCATCCCAGGCCACGGCCCCCTATCCCTTACGAGAGACGGGCTAGCCGTCATGGGAGCAGAGGCACGAAGCCAACAAGGTCAGCTAGGGCGCCAGCTGCGCGAACTGCGCGCCTACGTGGAACGCCATCTACGGGCGCGCGCCCTCGCCGAGGGAGTGAACCCGGAGCGCTTGGCGAGTGACGACGTCGTGCACGAGGCTTTTCTGGGGGCGCTGCGGCGCAGGCCGCCCGGCGAGCGCCGCCTGCCCTCACCCAACCAGCTGCGCAACCTCGCCCGCGGCGTGATTGGCCGGGAAGTGGCCCGCTGGCGGGCCATCGAAGGGCGCGAAGTCTCGCTGGATACGCCGGTCGTCCCCGCTCAGCCGATTGCCCTGGCGGGCATCCATCCGGATGAGCAGTACACGCTCGCGGACATGCTGACGGACCCGAACGCGCCCCTGCCGGCCGAGGTTGTCGAGCAAAAGGAGCTGACGGACGTCCTGGAGGCGGCCTTCGCCGAGCTGCCGAAAGCTTGGCGCGAGGTCTTCTATATGCGCTACGTCGACGGCCTTTCGGAGCAGGCAGTGGCCGACCTCTGGCGAGTGCCGGTGGAGACGGTGGTGCACAGTCTCGAGCAGACGCGGGCCTATCTGCGGGAGCGGCTGCTGACGGTCTACGGCGCGGAGCCGGAGGCCGCCTGACCAGCCCATCGGCGCGGTGGGCCTGGGCCGGCAAAGAAGTGCGCAGCCCCGACCGGGCGAGTTCCTCACCCGACTGGCTAGTGTTGGTGGTCGTGCGCCTGGAAATGGCGATGAAGGTGGGCGTGTTCCACGCTGCCGTGGCGATGGGGGTGGGCGTGCACCAGGTTGGCCCGCAGCAGTAGGGCTTCATCCGCCAGTACCTCGCTCGGTCCGCCGGCGGCCACCAGCCGCTTCTCTTCGTCAAAGACCACGACCCGGTCGGCGATGTCTTCCACGATGTCCAGGTCGTGGGTGGCCGTGAGCACCGTGTGACCCTCGGCGTTGAGCCGCCGGATGAACTCCACCAGCATGCCGCGGCTGCGCGGGTCCAAGCCCGCGGTCGGTTCGTCCATGAGGAGCACTTCGGGACGGATGGCCAGCACTGAGGCGAGACAGACCTTCTTCTTCTCACCGGCACTGAGCCGGTAGGGCGGGCGCTCGGCCAGTCTGCGGATGTCCAGCAGCGCCAACATCTCCTCCACCCTGGCCTTGACCTCAGCCTGCGACAGCCCCAGCTGCAGCGGCCCGAAGGCTACTTCATCCCAGACCGAAGCGGAGAAGAGCTGCACGTCGCTATCCTGGAAGACTAGCCCCACCCGGCGGCGAAAGGCAAAGGCGTAGGCGTCGTCGGCCAGCAGACGCTCGTCCAAGCTTGCCCCGAAAGCGCGGGCGGTGCCGGCACTGGCGAAGTAGAGACCATCCAGTATCTTGAGTAGCGTGCTCTTGCCGCTGCCGTTGGCGCCGAGAATGACCAGCTTCTCCCCCGCGTGAACGGTCAGGTCGACGCCCCGCAGGGCCACGACTCCGCCGCCGTAGGTGTAACTCACGTTCCGCAGCTCAAACACCAGACCATCGTTCATTCGCCACCCCGCGGCGAGGATTCACAGCCGGTCGCCCGGCGAGCCACCGCGCTATCAGAGGGCACGGTCTACTCCCAACGCCAGGACGGCGAGGGCCAGGGCGAAGGCCACCGCCAGCCAGTCGTGCCCGCGCCAGGCGAGCGTTTCGGCGAGCCGCACTTCCCCGCGAAAGCCGCGCGAGAGCATAGCCAGGTATACCTCGTTGCTTAGTTGATAGGATTTGCCCAGCAGCGCCCCGCTCGCCCCGGCCACCCAGCGCCGCTGTTCGGGGCCGCTCAGCGGGCCGACCCGGCGGCTCTGGCGCGCCAGGAACATGGCGTCGGCGCTGCGCAGCAGCAACACGGTGTAGCGGTAGGTCATCGCCAGGATTAGAACCACCGTCTTGGGCAGATGCAGCATTTCGAGGGCGTGCAGCAACCTTGCCCAGCGGGTGGTGGTCACCAGCAGCACCGCCAGAGCGACAGATGTGCCCACCCGCAAGATCAGGGTGGCCGCCGTGCGCAGCCCCTGCTCGCTGATGCCCACGTGCTGGGGCAGGGAGAAGATCCACCACGAATGGGCGGTGCCCAAGTCGGCTATTTCCACGACCAGATGTCCCGGCGTGATGACGTTGCAGACGGCCGGTAAGGCGATGACGGCGGCGAAGAGAGGCGCCACCGTCCACACCCGCCGTAGAAACGAAGTCAGCGGCAACCTACCCAGCAGCGCCAGCGCGTTGGCGACAAGGCAGAGCCCGACCAGGACTTCCAGGCGGTGGGCGAAGGCCCCGGCCAGCAGCAGGGCCAGCAGAGCGGCCATCTTGGCCCGCGGGTCGAGCCGCTGCAAGAGCCCCGGCAGGCGCGCCGTCTCCTCGGCATCGAGCGTGGCCTCCAGCCCGTGGGTGAGTTCGCGGAGCGTGCGTTCCAGGAAGAAGCCCCCGCCACCCCCCGGCAGTGGCCTCAGCGGCTCGACCCGCGGCGACGCCCGAACGGGGTCGCTAGCCATCGCTCGGGCCGTGGCTCAGCCAGCGCCCCAGCAGCCAGGTAACGCCCAGCACGCACCCCACCCCGACGATTGCCGACAACACGTAGCCGACGCTCGGCGGCAGCCCTCCCAGCCCGTAATCGGGCAGAGGTGCCTGCCAAATGCCGCTGAGGCTGTGCAAGCCGGCGGGGACGAAGCCCAGCATGCCCTCTAGTTCTTCTGGCGCCCATTCGCCCCAGGCCGCGCCCTCGGCCAGCAGGCCCAGGGGGGAGAGCACCACCAACAGGCCCAGCGCCAGCCAAAGCCATCGCCCCTTCAGCTGGCCCACGACGTCACCTCCTTGCTGCGCAGTTGCAGTAACGGTAAGTTCGTCCGCTGCAGAAAGGCTACTGCCAAGCCGGTCACGGCCGCCTCAGCAATACCCGCCAACGTCAAATGGCCCAGCATCATCGCGGGCAGGGTCTGCGCGATGCTGAATGGCGAATAGAGCGGCGTGCCGTCCGCTGCCACGAACAGCAGCGGCTGCACTCCGAGTTCGAGCGCCGTGAGCAGCGCGGCGAGGTTGATGCCCACATAGCCGCCCAGCGCCGAGCCCCAGACCTGGCGCCGGGAGCTGATGGGTGCGCCGGTGCTGACCAGCCTGTAGACTAGATAGCCGGCCAGCGGCATTGCCACCGCCATGTTGAAGCAGTTGGCGCCGATGGCGGTGATGCCGCCGTCGCCGAAGAGCAGCGCCTGGATTACCAGAGCCACCGAGGTGGCGATAATCGCCGCCCACGGTCCCAGTACCACCGCCGTCAGCACCGAGCCCACCGCGTGGGCCGAGGTGCCGCCCGGCAGAGGAATGTTGAACATCATGATCGTGAAAGTGAAGGCGGCCAGGAGCGAGAGCACCGGCACCGCCCTCGCCGTCAGCTCCTTCTTGACGCGGCTCCCCGCCACGTACCAGAAGGGCGCCGCCGCCGCGTACATCACCGCGCAGGTTTGGGGACTGAGATAGCCGTCCGGAATGTGCATCGCTGTTCTCCCTACTCCGCCCTGGGTAGGCGCTCCAGCACCACTCGTTGGCGGACGAAATCTATGGCCCTTACCTGGGCCCGCATCACTTTCTGCTCGCCGAGGAGGTCGTTCAGTAGGACCTCGCCGTCGTCGAGGTGCAAAGCCACCACGTTCTCCATGACTTTGCTCTCGCGCCCGCCCTCAGCCAGGAACACCGTCGCCTCACACATAGCGCGCCAACCTCTCTCGCTTCAGCGTCAACAGCCTGGGCTTGTCGGTTCCCCACAAACAGAAAGACCACCGTCTGCCGCGGTATGCCGCCGCGCGGTGATCTTCATGATCGCAGTTCAGTTGAAGAGAAGGCCGATGCCGGCTTCATGCCGGCGAGCGTAGCATAGCAAAGGTCGCTCGCCGTGTCAAGCTAAATTGAAACGATTCTTGATCGCCTGGATGGCGACCGTGATCTGCTTGGCCAGAGGGCGCTGCTCGACGCCCACGATCTGTAGGTGCGGCTGGCTGATCGGCAGGAGCAGTTTCACCCCTCGTGCGTCGGCCACGGCCTGGGCTATGGCCGGCGTGACCTCGCCCATCATCGAATTGGGAATGACGATGCCGATGGGACCCAGCACGACGTCGGCGAGGTCGATGGAGACGCGAATGGCGTTCTCGCCGGACGCGCCCCGGCTGGCCCTGGCCCGCATCATCTTATCGGTGGCGATGGCCGAGGTGCCGAGGGCGATGATCTCCACTTCGAGGGAGATCTCCTCGCGCAGTTGGGTCACGATCTGGGCGCCGATGCCACCGCCCATGCCGTCAATCACCGCAATGATCATCCCTAAGCGCTCCTCGCCGTAATATAGCGGTGGCCTACTGGGCTGTCAAACGCGGCCCGGGCCAGGCAGGACTTGCCGGACCGCGGTCGCGGGCGGGCGCGCCGCCTCCCTTTTCTAGCCCTCCATCACCTCGGCCAGGGTGCCGCCGGGCGGCACCATCGGGTAGACGTTGGCTTCTGGCTCCACCACGAATTCCACTAGCGCCGGTCCCTCGGTCTCGCTGGCCCACTTGAGCGCTGCCGGCACCTCCTCCCACTGCGTCACCCGCCTGGCCGGCAAGCCGTAGGCCCGCGCCACGCCCACAAAGTCGGGGCCCTGAATGGTCGAGCTGGAGTAGCGGCGGTCGTAGAACAGCTCCTGCCACTGGCGCACCATGCCCAGGTAACCGTTGTTGAGCACGGCGACCTTGACCGCGGTCCCCTCCTGGACCAGGGTGGCAAACTCCTGGATGTTCATTTGCAGGCCGCCGTCGCCGCACACGCACCAGACCTCGTCCTGGGGGCGACCGAACTTGGCGCCCAGAGCCGCGGGCAGGCCGAAGCCCATGGTGCCCAGGCCCCCGGAGGAGATATAGCTGCGCGGTCGGTCGTAGACGTAGTGCTGGGCGGCCCACATCTGGTGCTGGCCCACGTCGGTGACCACGACCGCTCTGCCCTGGCTGTGATGGTAGAGCGCCTCTATCACCGCCGGTGGCTGCAGGCGCTCACCTGGCGGGGAGGAGCGGGGTACCGCGGCCTCGCGCCAGGCCGCGAGGGTCGCCAGCCAACCGTCATGCTCGCCCTCGGGGCCCGCGGCCCTCAGGGACTGCAGCACGGCCTGGACGTCGCCGACGACGGGCACGTCGACGTGGACGTTCTTGCCCAGTTCGGCCGGGTCGACGTCGACGTGGACTACGGTCGCTTGCCGGCCGAACGCCGCGGCCCTGCCCGTGGTGCGGTCGCCCAGCCTGGTGCCCACTGCCAGCAGCAAGTCACACTCGGTGAGGGCGCGGTTGGCGTAGGTGCGCCCGTGCATTCCCAGCAGGCCAAAGAAGAGAGGGTGGCTGCCCGGAAAGGCGCCTAGCCCCATGAGGGTCGATACCACGGGCAGCCGAGCGCCTTCTGCCAGGCGCCGCAGCTCCGCCGCGGCCCCGGAGAGGGCCACACCCCCGCCTACCAGCAACAGGGGCCGTTGGGCCCGGCGTAGTAGCGCCGCCGCCTTGGCCACCTGGCCGGGGTCACCCGCCAGGCGGCCGCGCAGGTTGTCGCCATCGGGGGTTTCGGGGTAGAAGAAGTTCCCCTTGGCCACCTGCACGTCGCGGGGCAGGTCCACGAGCACCGGCCCAGGGCGACCGGAGCGCGCCAGGCGAAAGGCCTTACGGATGGTGGGGCCGACTTCGGCCACGTCCGTGACAAGGAAGGCGCCTTTGGTGATGCTCTGGACGATGGAGCAGATATCTACCTCCTGGAAGGAGCTGCGGCCTAGCATCGCCGTCGGTACCTGGCCGGTGACCGCCACCACCGGCGAGGAATCGAGGTAGGCCGTGGCCAGACCGGTCACGAGGTTGGTGGCGCCGGGGCCCGACGTAGCGAAGCAGACCCCCGGTCGGCCGCTGACGCGCGCGTAGCCGTCGGCCGCGTGCGCCGCGGCCTGCTCGTGGCGCACCAGCACGTGCCGGAGCGGATACTCAGGCAGCACGTGGTAGAGAGGGATGATCTGGCCGCCCGGGTAGCCGAAAATGACCTCCACGCCCTCCCGCAGCAGGGCCTCGCAAACCATCTGCCCGCCGCTGCGCAGTGCAGCGCCCGTCGGCCCGGCAACGTTCGTTGCCCTCCGCTCCGCTCGCGTCGTCACCACCATCGCCCGTCCTCCTTTTGGCCAAACAAAAATCCCGTCCCCCAAGGGACGGGATAGACTCCCGCGGTACCACCCTAATTGGCGTAATGCCCGCTCATTCAAGGGTACGTGTGCATACCCTCGTCGCTGCTAACGGCTGACGAAGCCGGCCAAGTCTACTCGGCCTGAGGCCTTTCGGTTGGCAGCTCGGGAACGATTTTCGGTCGGTCGGCCTGCGTCCGCTCACACCTACCCGGACTCTCTGGGCAGGCCATCTCCGCCTACTCTCTCCGTCGGCGCCTTTGAGATGGCTATTGGTTTGTAGGCAGCATTCTAGCGAACCCGGGCGCGCTCGTCAATAGCTATATGGCAGATCCTAGCCGGTTTGAGGCAGTTGCCGAGCCAGGGCGGCAATGCTCTGGCCAACCTTCTTGCGGTCGAGGTTCTTGGCCAGCGTCTGCATCTCCTCTTTAGCCTGCTCGGAGAGGCGGAAGACGTGGCTGCGGTCGGCGAACGCCAGCAGCTGCTGCGCTTGCTGGGGGTGGCCAAGCAACATGGCCGTGTAGGCCAGATGGGTGAACGCCTCGGGGCCATCGATGCGCTCTACCGCCAGCTGGCGCTCGGCAGAGCGCAGCCACCAGGCGACGGCCGCGGCCAGGCGTCCCGCTTCGTACTCCAGCGCCGCGTACTGGAGGCAGAGTCGGCGCCGGCGCGGGCAGGCGGCGAGCCCCTGGTCCAGAACCTCGCGCGCGCGCTCGAACTGACCGCTGGCGAGATAATGGCGGCCCAAGCGGCAGTACGTGAAGTCCAGTTCCGGGTACTTCGCGAGGTAGCTGCGTGCGAGCTGCGCCTGCGCCTCACCCACGATGACTGAGCCCAGCGCCGCCTCCGCCGGGTCGCTGTCGCTGCCCAACTGCTCCGCCGCGTCTTGCCACGGCGGCGGCCCAGATTCAGGTCCCCGAGGGCCCGGGGGCTGAGACTGGGCTGCGGTAGAGGTGCCTTTGCCACGATCGGAAAACCGGCCGAATAGGATGCGGGAGACGCCCATCCTGTTCCTCCTCTTCCGCTTTTGGCTGCGTTCCACCACCTATCAAAATAGTATTGACTGTATCACATGGCCGATTGTACGTTTGGCGACAAGCTCTGTCAAGGAGCGTAGCGGCGTTTGCTTAGTCTAATGGTTGCGGGGCAGACTCTCCTTGCCTCCGGCACCGGCGCGAGGCCGGGGCGGGTTGATGCCGTCTGGTGGAGGGGGGCAAACCGACCGAGGGTTTGCCGGCCGGACGGACGGCACTTGACACTCCGCTTGTCGCTGGCTACAATGGGGCTCAGGTCCGAGCCCTCTGCCGGGGCGAGGCCCGCATTTCGCATCGGGAGGTGGCAGCCGAGGGGAAACGTCTCGCTCGCTCCACGGGAGCGGTTGCATTGTCTGTCGCGTCAGCGAAGAGCGGTTTTGGCGGTAATGCCCATCCTCGAGTGACGCCGGGGATGACCGAAGAGTTCTGTTTTCGCCGATGGTTAGACGCGATGCAGCCGATTGGCCAGACACGCTCTCGCGTGTGGCCGACGGCTCGCTGTCGTCGCCCACGGCTATACTGTGAGAACTAAGGAGCACCCATGGCTAAGGTAACCCTGGAGCACGTCACCAAGAAGTTCGGCGACGTAATCGCGGTCAACGACGTCAACATTGACATCCAGGACAAGGAGTTCCTCGTCCTGGTCGGCCCCTCCGGCTGCGGCAAGTCCACCACCCTGCGCATGGTCGCCGGTCTCGAGGAGATCAGCGCCGGCAACGTCTATATCGGCGACCGTCTCGTCAACGACGTCGCGCCCAAAGACCGCGACATCGCCATGGTCTTCCAGTCGTACGCGCTGTACCCGCACATGAGCGTGTACGATAACCTCGCCTTTGGCCTCAAGTTGCGCAAGACCCCCAAGGCCGAAATCGACCGGCGCGTGAAGCAGGCAGCCGACATTCTGATGATCGGCGAGCTGCTGAACCGGAAGCCCAAGCAGCTCTCCGGCGGCCAGCGGCAGCGCGTGGCCCTCGGGCGCGCCATCGTCCGCGAGCCCAAGGTCTTCTTGATGGACGAGCCGCTGTCCAACCTCGACGCCAAGCTGCGCGTTGCCACCCGTGCCGAGCTGATCAAGCTGCACCAGCGCCTGCAAACCACCATCGTCTACGTGACCCACGACCAGATTGAGGCAATGACGATGGGCACTCGCATCGCGGTGCTTAAGGATGGCCTGCTGCAGCAGCTCGATACGCCGCAGAACCTTTACGATCACCCCATCAACATGTTCGTGGCCGGCTTCATCGGCAGCCCGGCGATGAACTTCTTCAACGTTAAGGCGGTTGGCGCACCGCCCGAGGACCTCTGGGTCGAGGGCGATGGCTTCAAGTTGAAGCTGCCCGAGGACAAGGCGCGCAAGCTGGGGGAGCACGTCGGCGAGGACATCGTACTGGGCATCCGGCCCGAGGACTTCACCGACCGCGCCTTCGTGCCCAACCCGGCCCCGGGCAGCGTGATGAACGTGCACGTGGACGTGACGGAACCGATGGGCGCGGAAGTCCAGGCTTACTTCCTCGTCGGTAGCCACAGCTTCGTGGCCAAGATGGAAAGCCGCAGCCACCTGGTAGTTGGTGGCACGCTGGACGTCGTGGTCGACATCGAGGCGATGCACCTCTTCGACCGCAAGGTCGAGCGCACCATCGTCTAGTTCGTCGGCTCGTTTCCCGAAAGCCGAAGGCCGACACCCAGCGGTGCCGGCCTTCGGCTTTCGCTTCCCCTGCCGCCGGCCCTACTCGTAGTGGATAGCCTCGAGGATGCGGATAACGGTCGTGCGGGTAGGATTGCCGCCGGCCGGGAGACTCCCCAGGCTACGGCCAGACCCAGGAGGGCGCCCTCGGCAGGCACCGCGAACTCAAGGTGGTAATCCGACATCGCCGTCATCGAGGCGACGAAGATCCACAAGAGGGCGATCCGGAAAAGCACCCCAGCAGCCCGCAGGAGAGTCCGATCACGCCGGGCTTCGAGTGCACTATCAGCACGATCTGGCGTCTAGTTATGCCGACGCTGCGCAACAAGCCCATCTCCTGGGTCCAATTACCCCGCTCGCCAGGGCCCCTAGTCCATCAAGTGCCCGCCGTTGACGTCGAGTTCGTGACCGGTGATGTAGGCTGCCTCATCCGAGGCGAGGAAGAGGATGGCGTAGGCAACATCCTGGGCCGAGGCCAACCGGCCGAGGGGAACAGCCTGACTAGTGGTCTCTCTCACTCGCTCCCGCAGCTCGGGGTCCAGCGTGTCCAGGCCGATGTCGGTGTCGGCCAGTCCCGGCGCCACGGCGTTGCAGGTGATGGCATAACGTGCCATTTGCCTGGCGACGGATTTGGCGAAGCCGGCGATGCCTGCCTTGGCGGCGGCATAATGGCTGCTGCCGAAGAAGCCGCCGCCCATCTTGCCGGCGATGGAGGAGACGCAAATGATCCGCCCATAGCGCCGCTCGATCATCCCCGGCAGCACGGCCTTGGTGCAGAAGAATGTCCCCCGCAGGTCGACGTCTTGTACCAGGTCCCACTCGGCGGCCGAGATATCGAGCAGCGGCGTCGAACGAGTAATGCCGGCGTTGTTGACCAGAATGTCCACGGGGCCGAGCTCGGCCTGCGCGCGCGCGATTGTCGCTCGCACCTGCTCTTCATCGCTGACGTCCATGCGCAGGCCGAGCGCTCGTCGGTCCAATCCGCGCACCAGCGCCGCCGTTTCCTCGGCCCCCGGCCCGTCCAGGTCACAGGCGGCCACGTCGGCGCCCTCGCGCGCCAGCGTCAGCGCGGTCGCCCGGCCGATGCCGCGCTTCGACCCGGCGCCGGTGACGACGGCAACTCTGCCGGCCAGTCTCACCGCTTCACCTCCGCCGCTACCAGTGCAGCACGACCTTCACGCAATCCTCGAGCTTCTTGTCCACGATCTCGAAGCCACGCTGGGCCTCGCTCATGGGCAGGTGCTGGGTAATGAACATCTTGGCGTCCACCTTGCCCGAGCCGATCAGGTCGACCGCGATCTGCACGTCGGCGCCGGTGTACATCTGGCTGCCGCGCAGCACTCGCTCGCCGCCCACGATGGTGAACGGATCGTCGATCGTGGCGTTGCCGGCGAAGAGGGCGATCAGAATCACCTGGCCCCGCTTCTTGATCGAGGTCAGGCCCTGGTTCACCACCGGCGAGAAACCGACCGTGACGAAGGCCGTATCTACGCCCTTGCCATCCGTGACCTGATCCACCACCGCCTTGAGGTCGCCCTGGCGCACGTTCACCGTCGCCGTGGCCCCCAGCTCGCGGGCCACCGCCAGGTTGAAGTCCACGGCGTCGGTGACGATGGTGCTCAGCGCGCCCGCCGCCCGCGCCGCGGCCAGCGTGCAGAGACCGATTGTGCCGCCGCCGAGGATGAGGACCGATTGGCCCAGCTGCAGGTCGGCCTCCCGCACCGCGTGCACCCCTACCGCCAGAGGCTCGATCATCACCGCTTCGTCGTAGGCCACGTTATCGGGAATCCGGTAGACCACCTGCTCGGGGGCGACGAAGTACTCCGCGTAGGCGCCGATCCACTTGGTCGTGCCCAGGACCACCTTATCCACGCACAGATTGGGGTGGCCGGCGCGGCAGTAGTCGCAGACGCCGCAGGAGATCTGCGGCTCCACCGTCACGCGATCGCCTATCTTGAACTTGGTCACGGCGCTGCCCACGGCCACCACGTCGCCGGCCGTCTCGTGGCCGAGGATCGAGGGCGGGTGGCGGAAGGGGTGGGTGCCCTTGTAGGCGTGCACTTCGGAACCGCAGACGCCCGAGGCCACGACCTTGATCTTGACTTCGTTCTCCTCAGGTTCCGGTTCGGGCACGTCCTGCATTTCGATCTTGTAGTGGGCAGTCAGTACCGCTGCTTTCATTCGTCGTCTCTCCTTGCCGGGACGGCCACGACGCCGTCGGGCTTCGTTCTCGGGATGACTTAGGGCAAGTATAGGTCAGCCCTTGGAGGCCCGCAAGCGCGGCTTCTTACGTGAGAGCCACAAAGAGCGGACTGAAGTCTGCACTACGAACGACGGAGCGTTAGCTTGTTTGTAGTCCGGACTTCAGTCCGCACCAGCCCGCGCGGTCTACTCGGGGAATTGCTGGAAGTAGGCGAGCGCCGCGTCGCGGTAGGCGCCGGCGATGGCGTCCAGCGTGCTCTCTCGGCTTAGCATCGCCACGTCGCTCGGGTTGCTGAGGAATAGCGACTCCCCCAGGCAGCCGGGCATCAGCGTGGGCACGTGCGGGCGGGCGCCGACGCCGGGCCCGAGCACGTAGAGGTTGTACGGCCGGCCCTGGAAGATACGGAAGGTGGTGTCCTCTTTGGTCCCGCGGTCGACGGCGGGATAGCCGAGGGCGCGCAAGCGGTTGAGGATATTCCGCAAGAGCAAATCGGCCAGCGCCGTGTTGCGGTCCGAGAAGGTCCGCTGCACGTTGTACCAGACCTCGCTGCCCGATTGGCCTGGATCGCCGCTGCCGTTGTTGTGGATAGAGAAGAAGAGATCGGCCCCCGCGGCGTTGCAGATGTCTATCCTTGCTTGTACGTCGTACGTCAGGCCGCCGCGGTAACTGTTGCCGGTGTAGCGCGGGTCTACCGCGCGGTCGCTATCGCGCGTCAGCACGGGCTCGACGCCGGCGGCGCGCAGCAGGTCGGCCGCCTTGAGCGCGATCGCCAGATTGATGTCCTTCTCGGCCATGTCGCCGTTCGCCGCCCCTACCTCGGGCCCGCCGTGCCCAGGGTCCAGGCAGACTACCCGCTGACCGGGGTGGGCCGGCAAGGTGGGCAGCACGGCCGGTGGCGTCGGCGCGGCCGGCCCGGGCACTCCCCCCTCACCCCGAGCGGCCACCGCGGGCGTCGCCGTGGGCATGGCCGCCAGAGGCGTGGCGGTTGCCGGGGGCAACGGGGTAACGGCGGCGGTGGCAGTTGGTTGGGGCGTGGCCATCTCCGTAGGCGCAGGGGCGGCAGTCGCGCTGGGCGCCAAGGTGGGCGTAGCCGTGCTCGCCTGGGCCACGAGGGCCGGTTCCGTGGCCGCGACCGCGGGCGCGGTTGGAGGAGGTGGCGCCCCGCAGGCCAAGAGCAAGGCCAGCGCGAGTACGATCGTCGCCCAGGGACCAAAACAACGGGCGAGACCCCGAACCGGAGACATCTTTGCCGCTCCTAATGTGAGTCGCCGCGCCGCGGAGCGGCGGGCGTCCGTATCTTAGGCAGGTGACCTTCTCTGGGTCAAGCAGCCGGCAGTACCAAGCCCCGGCCGGTGCCACGGGACAGCCTAGTCTGGCATCGCCAGAGAGCAGGTCTCACGGTTCTGGTGGCCGCTGGCAGATTCCGTTCTGGTAGCCGCTGGCAGAGACGCCAGCGGCGCCAACCCTCTCCGCCAGCTCCTGCGGGTCGCTCCGCCTGCGCCCTAGCGCACCCGGACGAACTTCTGCAAGACGTTGAACTCGTGCCGGTCGCGCCCCAGCCGCTTGGCGTTGGTGGCCGACACCTCGCCCACGTAGAGGTCGCCGCGGGAGTCCAACCGTACCCCGTGCGGTGCCAGGAAGCCGCCCGGCGCCGTTGGCTCGGGCCCGCCTAGGCTCAGCAGCACGCGTCCGGCAAGGTCGCGCACCGTCACCCGCGGCCGGCCCTCGCCGGGCGCCGGGGCAGGACCGCTGCGCGGTAGGTCTGCCAGATAGCCCAGTTCGGGCACGAAGACGTGCCCCTCCGGGTCTAGAAACAGATCGTTCGGCTGGTACACGTCCGGCCATTCGCCCAGATACTCGCCGCCGGGGCTGAAGACCTGGACCCGGCTGTTCATGCGGTCGCCCACGTAGACGGTGCCGTCTGGCCCCACCAGGATGCCGTGCACCAGGCGGAACTGTGCCGGCCCGCTGCCCGGCTCGCCCCAGGAGAGCAGCAACCGGCCCTCGGGCGAGAACTTATGCACCCGGCAATTGGCATAGCCGTCGGACACGAACATGCTGCCGTCGGCCGCCAGGGCCAGGTTG
The DNA here is from genome assembly GCA_023473795.1 of Chloroflexota bacterium. Lineage (GTDB taxonomy): Bacteria > Chloroflexota > UBA6077 > FW602-bin22 > JAMCYS01 > JAMCYS01. Next base: position 35,171 of record JAMCYS010000130.1, read on the forward strand.
GTGGGCCGGTTGAAGGGCGGCGCCGGCTGTTTCACCGAGAGGAAGTCGCCCGCCACGTAGCCGGAATCCGCGGGCCGGCCGGGCACGCCCAGGGTCAGCAGCACCTTGCCCTCCGGCGTGCACTTACGCACCGTGTGGTCCAGATCGTCCACGCAGTAGATGCTGTCGTCCTGGCCCACGCAGATGCCGTGCGGACGGGTAAACACCCCCTCGCCCCAGGTGCCCAGGAAGTTGCCCTCGCGGTCGAAGACGACTATCGGGTGCTCGCCGCGAGTGAAGACGTAGACCCGGTCTCGCGAGTCCACCCCCACCGCCGGCACTTCCACCAGGTCGATCGCCGGTGGGATCTTGGCCCACCCCTCCACCAGTTCGTAGACCAGGTCTCCGCTGCCAAAACGAACCATCGCCAAACCCTCCTACCTTGGGCTGTCAAGGCCATTGTAGCCCTTGTGGTGGCGAGCGGCAACGGTCCTGGCCCAGGCAAACAGTGAGCGAGCCCTGGAGTCTGCTGTGATCGCTGGCGTCTCCGTCGTTCTCGACCGCCTGCCGCCGGAGGCGCGAACCTGGTTCCGGCAAAGGTCGCCTTGACACCGTCTTTGCCACGCCCCTACAATGCCAATTGGAGGCGGGCGCGCGGGTGGTCGCCGGATGATCAAGCTTGTCCGTCACCCCGTTAGGCTTCACGCGGCGACGCGAGAAAGAGGTACTGCAATGGCTAAGATGCCCGCGGCGGTCTTCTACGCCCCCGGCGACATCCGCCTGGAAGAGATCGAGGCGCCGACGGCCGGCCCCGGTGAGGTAGTGGTACGCGTGCGCGCGGCCGGTATCTGCGGCACCGACGTACGCATAATGAAGGGCGGCAAGAAGGTGGCCGCCCCCATTGTCATCGGCCACGAGTTGGCCGGTGAGATCAGTTCCCTCGGCGAGGGAGTCTCCGGCTTCAAAGTCGGCGACCGCGTCACCGTCGAGCCGGTGATTCCCTGCGGCAAGTGCGCCCTCTGCCTGCGCGGCAGGCGCAACATCTGCCTCACCCGCCCCACCATCGGCTACGAGTACGACGGCGCCTTCGCCAAGTACGTGCGCGTGCCGGCCAGCGGGGTCGCCGCCGGCAACGTCATTGCCTTGCCGGAGGGCATCTCCTTCGAGGAGGCGGCCATCACCGAGCCGCTGGCGGCGGTGGTCAACGGCATCGACCGCTGCAACATCCAGTTGGGCGATACCGTGCTCATCCTGGGTGCCGGGCCCATCGGTCTGGCCCACCTGCAGCTCTCCCGGGCGGCCGGCGCCACCCACGTCTACGTCAGCGAGCCCAACGACGAGCGCCGCCAGACGACCCTGGAGTTCGGCGCCGACGGCGTGATCAACCCGTTAAGCGAGGACGTGGTGGCGAAGGCCAAGGAATGGAGCGGCGGCGTGGGCGTGGACGTGGTCATCGTCGCGGCCGGCGTGCCGGCGGCCATGGAGGCTGGGCTCAAGGCCCTGCGCAAGGGCGGCGTCTTCAACATCTTCGCCGGCAGCCCACCCAATAGCACCTTCGCCCTGGAGCCGAACATCGTCCACTACGGCGAGCTGATCGTCACCGGCAGCTCGGGCCACACCGCCGCCCATATGAAGCGCGCGGTCGACCTGATCACTAGCGGCGTGATCGACGCCAAGCGTCTCATCACCCATCGCTTCCAGCTGGCCGAGATCCAGGAAGCGCTGGGGGCGCGCCAGGCCCTAACCGGCCTCAAGCACGTCGTGGTGATGCCCGACTAGGAGGGACGCGTGGCCGAACCTACCCTTCTCGGCCTGGACATCGGCGCCACCGGCTGCAAGGCCACCCTATACAACCTGGACGGGCAACCTCTGCGCACCGGCTACGCCGAGTATCAGATGCATAGCCCGCGCCCGGGCTGGGTGGAGGAAGACGCGGAGGACTGGTGGCGGGGCGTTGTGGCAAGCCTGCGCGCCGTTACCGCCGAGCGCGAGTTGGCGGCCAGCATCGTCGGCCTGGGTGTCGGCTGCACGAACGCGCTGGTGGCCGTGGATGCCGCCGGCGAGCCGCTGCGCCCGGCTATCATGCAGCTGGACCAACGCACCGTGCCCCAGGCGGACTGGCTGCGCCAGGCGGCCGGCGCGGAGGCCCTCTTCCAGACCACGGGCAACCGCGTGGCCCCCGGCTCCTACTCGGCGCCGCTCATCCTCTGGCTCAAGCAGCACGAACCGGAGGTCTTCCGGGCGGCGCACAAGTTCCTAGTCCCCTCGGGCTTCGTCGTCCATCGCCTCACCGGCCAGTACACCATGGACTACTCGCGGGGCTCGACGACGGCCCTCTTCGACGTGCGCGAGCGCGCCTGGTCTTCCCGGCTCTGCGAGCTAGCCGGCATCCCGCGAGCCAAGCTGCCCGACCTCTACGAATCCTGGCAGGTGGTTGGCGGGGTCACGCCGCAGGCGGCCGCGGCCACCGGGCTGGCCGCCGGCACGCCGGTGGTGGCCGGCTGCATGGACACTGTCGGCGCCGCCGTTGGCTCCGGCGCCGTGCTGCCCAACGAGCCCTTCGCCATCATGGGCACGGTGGCGCGCGTTTCCGTGGCCCTGGCCGAGCCCCACTTCGACGACCGCTTCCTCAACTGCTGCCACGCCGTGCCGGGGCAGTGGCTGGCTATCGCCGTGATGAACGGCGCCGGAGTCTCCCTGCGCTGGTTCCGTGACGTTTTCGGCCAGCCGGAGGTCGCCGCCGGCAGAGAGCTGGGGCGCGACCCCTACGATCTGTTCACCGAACAGGCCGCGGAATCCCCCGCGGGCGCCAAGGGCCTGGTTTATCTTCCCTACCTAGCGGCAGAGCGCTCGCCCATCTGGGATCCGTACGCTCGCGGCGTCTTCTTCGGCCTTTCGGTGGCCCACCATCGGGGCGACATAATTCGGGCGATGCTGGAGGGCGTGGCGCTGAGCGTGCGTCATAACCTTCAGATCATGGAGGAGTCCTTATGCGGACCTCGGGAACGCCTGCGCATCGGCGGCGGCTGCGCGCGCAGCGCCCTCTGGACGCAGATCATCGCCGACGCCACGGCGCACAGCATCGTGACCCTGCGGGCATCGGAGACCGAGACGCTGGGGGCGGCGGTCCTGGCTGGGGTCGGCACCGGGGCCTACGCGGATTTTGCCGAAGCCCGGCAGCGTACCCTGCATCAGGAGCGGGAGTTTGTGCCCAACCCGGAGTACGGCCCGCTCTACGACGACTTGTTCGCCGTCTACCTGCAGCTCTACCAGGATCTCCGGCCCCGTTTCGCCGAGGCGGCGAAGAGGCTACAGTCCTAATGCCTCCCACCGGCGGGAGAGCAGGCACCAGGGCCGTGTAGGCTCTATTTAGTCTTGTATAATTGGCTGCTACCAAGAAAGGAGCGAGGATGAACCCCGAGGAATTGCTCGACCTCAAGAGAGAAGTCAGCCGCATCTCCATCAAGGCCTACGAACGCGGCCTGGTGTTCGGCACCGGTGGCAACATCAGCGCCCGCATCCCGGGCACCGGACTGGCCCTGATCACCGCCACCGGCGTCTCGCTGGGGGATACTACCGTGGAGAACCTGTCCGTCATCGACATCGAGACCGGCGAGCCCACGCCGGATTCGCCGGCCAAGCCCTCGAAAGAGCGCTATTTCCACGCGGCCGTCTATAGGATCCGACCGGACATCAACGCCCTCTGCCACCTGCACCCGCCGTACGCCACGGCCCTTTCCGTCGACTACGGCGAGATGCCGCTGGTGACGATCACGGCCGAGGTCAACCTGGTCAAGGTGCCCTGCGCCCCCTGCGCCGTTTCCGGCTCGCAGGACCTGCGCAAGTACGTCGAGGACACGGTCGCGGCCACCCCCGGCGTCAAGGCCATTCTCATGTGCCGGCACGGACTCCTCTCTTTGGGCCAGACGCTCGTGCAGGCCTACAACCTGGCCGACCTCACCGAGGACAGCGCCCGCGCCGCCTTCCTGGTGGAGATGCTGCGCAAGAAATAGCCCTGGGCGCGTTGGCCTTTCGTTAGGCGCCGCCCTTCCTACCCCGAGCGGGCAGGCTTGACGGCGTTTGCCTGCCCGCGAGGCGAGCCTGCTCCGCCACCTCCTTGGGCTCGGGCCGGGCTCTGCCCCCCGACTGCCGCGGGAATTGCCCGGCCTCCGACCCGTCTCCGTGGTACACCACCTGCGCTTGAGTCTTCTCACAGGCGTCGGGCAGTAGCCTGCCTCGGCAGCGCCAGGTGCCAGTGAGAGGGTCCGGTTTGGTGGAGAACCGGCAGGACAGGGAGCAGGTTCTGTAAAGGAGCCTCAGCCGTACTGGCAGGCCGGCCGGCGCCCGCCGGTGCCGCGCACGGGGGCCATAGACGACGACGGTTTGGATGCCCAGCCGGTGGTTCAGACCCTTTCCAATCCCTTCGTCAGCCATCGCTGGTTCTCGCTGGCGTTTGCCTGGCCCGCGCAAGGCTGGATCTCCACGCCCTTTCACGAGGCAGGTTCCTATTGGGTGGGCGGCTTTCACCAGGGAATTGACATCGCCGTCGGCTACGGCACGCCCATTCGGGCGGCCGCGTCCGGGGTAGTAGTGGCGGCCGCAGACCAGGGCTGGAACAGGGGCTACGGCGAATACGTGTAGATCGACCACGGCTGCAACATAACGACGCTATACGGTCACATGGAGAAGGTAGCCGTCGAAGTGGGGGAGCAAGTGATGCGGGGGCAGGTGATCGGCTACGTGGGCTCCACCGGTGCCGCCACGGGGCCGCACCTGCACTTCGAGCTGCACGTCGATGGCTACCTGCAGGACCCGCTGCGGTTTCTGCCGGACCTACCGGAGCAGGCGATCCACGTTACTCCCGGCGATCCTCACGCGGTGTAGGCAACGCTAGGCCGGCGCCGTCAACAGCACCGCCAAGGCCATCGAAACCAGCTTCGACAGCTCGGGGTCGGAGCGCGAAACCACCAGGAAGGGTGAGCGTGCCCCCACCACTACCCCGGCGAGGGTGCCGCCCGCGAAGTGGTTCATGGCCTTGCCCAGCATGTTGCCGGCCTCGATGTCGGGCACGATGAGGATGTCCGCCCGGCCGGCGACTGGACTGCTCAGCCCTTTGAGGTGCGCCGCTTCAGTGGACATTGCTGTGTCCACGGCCAGCGGCCCGTCGACCAAACAGCCAGTGATCTGCTGCCGTTCGGCCATTTTGGAGAGGATGGCCGCTTCCACGGTAGCCCTGATCTTGAGGTTGACGACCTCGGTGGCGGCCAGGACGGCCACCCGCGGCTGAGCCAGGCCCAGCCCGTGCGCCACGACGACCGCGTTCTGAATGATCTCTACTTTCTGTTCCAGAGTTGGCGCCACCACCACCCCAGCGTCGCTGAGCAGGATCAACCGGTGATAGCCCGGCATCTCGAAGACGGCCACGTGCGAGAGCAGCCGGCCCGTGCGCAGCCCCGCCTCTTTGTCGAGACCGGCGTGCATTAGGTGAGCGGTGTCGACCCGGCCCTTCATCAGGAAATCGGCCTCGCCCCGACCAACAAGCTGGGCGGCAGTGGCCGCTGCCGCTAGGGGGTCGGGCTGGTGCACGACGGCAAGGGGCGAAAGATCGATCCCCTCGGCGGCGGCGATTTGTGTAATGGTAGCCTCGTCGCCGACGAGGATCGATCTGGCCAGGCCCTCGCGCCACGCCTCCGCTGCGGCCAGAACGCTCTCGCGCTGGTCGGCGGCGGCGATGGCGATCGTGCGATGGCCGTGCCGCTCGGTGACGGCGCGCGCCGCCGCCAGCAGCTGCTCGAAGTTACGGATCGCCGACCTGCTCTCCACCATTCCTCTCCCCTTTGAGGCCGCTCGCCGCGGGCGCGCCCTCCGCGAGCGGCGGCAGTTCTGCCAGGTCGGTTAGCCCGAAGGCCTCCAAGAAGGCGAAGGTCGTGCCGAACAGGACCGGCCGCCCGACCGTCTCCGCTCGACCGACTTCGACGACTAGGCCGCGCGCTTGCAGGGATGCCAGAACCCGGTCGCAGTTCACGCCGCGCACGGCCTCGATGCCGGCGCGGCTGATCGGCTGGCGGTAGGCGACGATGGCCAGGGTCTCCAGGGCAGCGCCGGATAGCCGGCCCTCCCCGGCCAGCCCCAGGAAGGATTCCACATAGGGCGTGGCCTCCGGCGCCGTCACCAGCTGCACGCGCCCGTCCAAGCGCTGGAGGCGGAGCCCCCTGTCGGCGTAGTCCGCGGCCAGAGTGGCCAACGCCTCCTCCAGGGCTTCCCGCCCCACGCCGGTCGTCTTGGCCAGCTTGGCCAGCGGCACTGGGCCGTCGGCGACGAACAGCAGGCTTTCCAGAAGGAGCGTCAGGCGTGGAGGAACCCTCGCCTCGCCAGGGGCGGTCGCTACTGAGGTGCTGTTCGTCTGTTCCCCGCTTCCAATCCCAACCTGCATTTCCTTGGCCGTGCCCCCTTGCCGGGCGGCCGTATTATACACTAGGACGGCGAGCGCGGCCCTGCCGTATTCTCGGTCCGCCAGGTGGGCCGCCAAAGGCACGGCGAGAGCTGCAAAGAACCTGTTGACACTTATCGTCCCTCGTGTTACACTTGGATCAAGATGTTGTACTGGCCGGATGGCGGGAGCACAACATATAGTAAACATAAGGAATGCCGAGGTGCGTTGCCCCTCCTGCGGAGCTGAGGAATTGAAAGTCACTGATAGCCGCGAGCTGGACGACTCGGTGCGCCGGCGCCGGGAATGTCAGACTTGCGGCCATCGCTTCACCACTTTCGAGCGCCTGGACCGCCTGCGCTGCCCGCGCTGCGGCGCGACCGACAGCAAGGTGTCGACCTACCTCGACCTCGAGCACGGCCTGCGGCGCAGCCGCGAGTGCCCGCGTTGCGGCAACCGTTTCACCAGCACGGAACGGGTTGACGCCGTGAGCATTCTCGTCGTCAAGAAGGACGGTCGCCGCGAGGAGTACAACCGCGGCAAGGTGCTGGAAGGCGTGCGCAAGGCCTGCTCAAAGCGGCCGGTTCTCCCCGCGCAGATGGAGGCTCTGGTGGACGAGGTGGAGGCGGTTCTGTACAACACGGGGCTGCCGGAAGTCGAGAGCCATTACATCGGGGAGCTGGTGGTCGAGCGCCTGCGGCAGCTGGACCTTGTGGCCTACATCCGCTTTGCCTCGGTCTACCGGCCTCTGCAGGATTTGGAAAGCCTGCGTCGGGAGCTGGACTCCCTGCTCCAGAGCCAGCCAGGAGGCTGAAAGCGGGGCGCCCCGCGCGCCCCTCTCTTGCCCTATTCGCAACCAAGCAACGCGTGTTTTGCGACTCATTTCCGTCCGCCGGAGGCAGTAACGAAATGGCCCGCCAGACAAAAGGGGAAAAAGTCCCGCTCAACGGCGGCAACGCCACTCATGACTCAGCTGAGGTCACCGTGCGTCTATCGGCCAATGCCCTAACCGTCCTCAAGCGCCGCTACTTGGCGAAGGATGAGAACGGCGACGTGATCGAGACGCCAGAGGAGATGTTCTGGCGGGTGGCGCGCAACATCGCCTCCGCCGAGCGGCTCTACGACCCTCGGGCCGACGTGGAGTCCCTGGCCCACCAATTCTACGAGGTAATGGCGGGCTTGGCCTTCCTGCCCAACTCGCCCACCCTGATGAATGCCGGCCGTGAGCTGCAGCAGCTTTCCGCTTGCTTCGTGCTGCCGGTCGACGACAGCATGGAATCGATCTTCGAGGCCATCAAGAGCACGGCGCTCATCCACAAGTCGGGCGGCGGCACGGGCTTCTCCTTCAGCCGCCTGCGGCCCAAGGACGACAAGGTGCTTTCCACCGGCGGTGTGGCCAGCGGACCGATCTCCTTCATGCGCGTCTTCAACGCCGCCACGGAGGCGGTCAAGCAGGGGGGCACCCGACGTGGGGCCAACATGGCCATTTTGAACGCCGAGCACCCGGATATCGAGGAGTTCGTCAACTGCAAACGTGACGACGCGGCGCTGCAGAACTTCAACCTCTCGGTCGGCATCAGCGAGCGCTTCATGGAGGCCGTGGAGGCGGACACGGAGTATCCGCTGGTCAACCCGCGCACCGGCCAGGCGGAGAAGATGGCGTCGGCCCGACGCGTCTTCGACGCGATTGTGGAGAGCGCCTGGGCCAGCGGCGAACCGGGCATCGTCTTCCTCGACCGCATGAACCGCGATAACCCGACGCCTCAGGTGGGCGAGATCGAGAGCACCAACCCCTGCGGCGAGCAACCTTTGCTGCCTTACGAATCCTGCAACCTGGGCTCAATTAACCTGGCCCAGATGGTCGGCAGCAACGGCAACGGGCCGCTCATCGACTTCGACCGCCTGCGTCGGCTGACGGGCCTCGCCGTGCATTTCCTGGACAACGTCATCGACGTCAACAAGTATCCCTTGCCCGAAATCGAGCAGATGACCAAAGCCAACCGCAAGATCGGCCTGGGCGTCATGGGTTTCGCCGACCTGCTCATCCAGCTGGGCGTTCCTTACAACTCCCCGCGGGCGCTTGAGGTCGCGGGGCAGGTAATGAAGGCTATCCAGGAGAGCGCCCGCGAGGCTTCGGCCGAGCTGGCGACCAAGCGCGGCGCCTACGCCAACTTCCCCGGCTCCATCCACGATCGCCCCGGCCAGCCACGCCTGCGCAACGCCACGGTGACCACCATCGCGCCGACCGGCACGCTAAGCATCATCGCCGGCTGTTCGAGCGGCATCGAGCCGCTGTTTGCCGTCTGCTACGTGCGTAACGTAATGGACGACGACCGTTTGCTGGAGGTCAACCCCTACTTCGAGCTTGCCGCCAAGCGACACGGTTTCTACAGTGCCGAGCTGATGCGTAAGGTCGCCGCTCACGCCAGTCTGCGCGAGGTCGAGGAAGTGCCGGAGGAGATCCAACAGCTGTTCGTCACGGCGCACGATGTGACGCCGGAATGGCACGTGCGCGTGCAGGCGGCCTTCCAGCGCAATACCGACAACGCCGTCTCCAAGACGGTCAACTTCCCGGAGAGCGCTACCAAAGACGACGTGCGCCAGGTCTTCCTGCTGGCCTACAAAGAGGGCTGCAAGGGCGTCACCATCTATCGCGACGGCAGCCGCCAGAAGCAGGTGCTGAGTGTCGGCAAGAAGGAGGCGAAGGTCGCTGGGTCGGATTTGCCCGCCAGGGTCGAGCCGCGCAACCGGCCCTCGGTAACCGCCGGCTACACCGAGCGCATCCGCACGGGCTGCGGCAACCTGTACGTCACGGTCAACGAGGACGAGCAGGGGCTGTGCGAGGTCTTTACCCAGATGGGCAAGTCCGGCGGCTGCGCCGCGGCCCAGTCAGAATCGACGGCGCGCATGATCTCTGTTTCCCTGCGGGCTGGGGTCAGCGCCGACGCTATCGTTAAGCACCTGCGCGGCATTCGTTGCCACTCGCCGGCCTGGGATAGCGGCAGCACGGTGCTCTCCTGCCCGGACGCCATCGGCATCGTGCTCGACCGCTACCTCAAGCGCAAGAAGGGCGAGTCGCTGCAACCCACCCTCTGGTCGCACGACCAGATGGATACTGTGGTCGGGGCCTGCCCGGATTGTGGCGGCACCATCGAGCACGAGGGCGGCTGCCTGGTTTGCCACGTGTGCGGGTACAGCAGATGCGGTTAGGGCCCGGTCCGGCCGCGAATTCCTCACCAGGGTAGGTGAGGGCCGGGAGGGACGCCGCCAGGGCCAGGCCGGGCGGCATTCCCGCGCCTCTCGGGCAACGCGATCGCAGTCTGGATCATCTGAAGGGCAGTTCGACCGTTGGGGGAGAAGTGGTGGTACTGAGCGATAAGACAATCAAGGAAGAGCTGGCCAAGGGTCGGATAGTAATCGAGCCGCTGGACGAAAGCTGCTTGCAGCCCTCCAGTGTCGACCTGCACCTGGCCAACCAGTTCCGCGTGTTCCGCAACAACCGCCTGCCATATATCGACGTGCGCGAAAGCGTGACGGACTTGACCGAGCTGGTGGAGATGGACGGCGATCGACCCTTCATTCTGCACCCGGGTGAGTTCGCGCTGGGCAGCACGCTGGAGCGGGTCGCCCTGCCCGACGACGTCGTGGCCCGCTTGGAGGGCAAGAGCAGCCTCGGCAGGCTGGGGCTGCTGATCCACTCCACCGCCGGCTTCGTCGACCCGGGCTGGAACGGCCGGCTGACGCTGGAGCTCAGCAATGTCGCCAACCTGCCGATCGCGCTCTATTGCGGCATGCGTATCGGCCAGATCTCGTTCCTGCGCATGACCACACCGGTGGAGAGGCCATACGGCAGCCCCGGGTTGGGCAGCCGCTATCAAGGGCAGACAGAGCCCACCGCGAGTCGATACTACTTGGACTGCAAGATTGAGCATAAGCTGGGAAGCGACCGCCAAGGCCAAGGCTAGACTGGTCCGCGAGCGTGGCACCATCCACAAGGACTGGGGCGGCCGCTTGCCGGTCGCCCTGGTCTATCCCAACACGTATTCCGTGGGCATGTCCGGGCTCGGCCTGCAGATACTCTACCGCCTATTCAACGACGACCCCGAAGTCGTCTGCGAGCGAGCCTTCTACGAGCCCGCCGGGCGGTCCCCGTCCGCGGGCGAACCGGTCCTCTCGCTGGAGTCCCAGCGCCCGCTGGGCGACTTCGCCGCTCTGGCCTTTTCAGTCACCTACGAGCTCGACTACTACCACGTCGTCTCCACGCTGCGCGACTCGGGTCTGCCGTTGTGGGCCGCCGAGCGGGACGACCGCCATCCTCTGGTGATCGCCGGCGGTCCCTGTCTCACCGCCAACCCCGAGCCCCTGGCGCCGTTCTGCGACGCCATTGTTATCGGCGAGGCCGAACCGATCGTGGTCCAGCTGCTGGCGGCGCTGGCCGGCGGCGACCGCGAGCAGACGTTGCGGACCCTGGCCGGGGTGCCGGGGGTCTACGTGCCCTCGCTCTACCAACCGATCTACGCCCCCGACGGCAGCATAGTGGACCTGGAGCGCGCCGGGGAAGCCCCGCCGGTCGTGGGGCGAGTCTGGCTGCGCGACCTCGACGCCGACCCTGGCGCCTCGGCGGTCTTGACTCCCGACGCCGAGTTGGCCGACATGTTTCTGGTGGAAGTCGCGCGTGGCTGTGCGCGCGGCTGTCTCTACTGTCTGGCCGGCTACTGTTTCCTGCCGGCCCGCGAGCGCAGCCCCGAAAGCGTGCTGCGGTCGGCCCGCGAGGGGTTGAAGCAGACGCCCAAGATCGGGCTGGTCGGCGCCGCCGTCGCCGACTACAGCCACTTCGAGGAAGTGGTCCGCGAGCTGCAAGCCGAGGGGGCGCGTGTCTCAGTCGCTTCGCTGCGCGTCGATTCTCTGAGCGAGCCGATTGCTCGCGCTCTGGCGGGGGGCGGCGCCCGCACGGTGACTCTGGGCGTGGAAGCGGGCTCCCAGCACCTGCGCGACCTGGTCCACAAGGGTGTGTCCACCAAGGATCTGGAGAAGGCCATCGACGCTGCCGGGGCCGCCGGCTTCGCCCAGGCCAAGCTGTACTTCATGATCGGGCTCCCCGGGGAGAGCGACGCGGACGTGGAAGCCATCGGCGCTCTGTCCGTCAGCTTGGGAGAGCGCTTCGCTGCTCGCCGCCGTGGCGGCAGGGTGGTGGTATCGGTGACGCCCTTCGTGCCCAAAGCCCAGACGCCGTACCAGTGGACGGCGATGGCCGAACCTGGTCTGCTGCGTGAGCGCCTGGCGCGTTTGCAGACGGCGTTGCGCCCCCGTAAGATCGAGCTACGGGCCGAAAGCGTGGATTGGGCCCTGGTGGAGGGCGTGCTCGCCCGCGGTGACCGGCGACTGGCCGAGGTTCTGGCCAGGATGGATCGCAACTCCCTGGCGGCCTGGGGCCGGGCCCTCGCCGAGCAGGGGCTGTCGGCCGAGTTCTATCTGCGCCGCCACAGGCCGGTCGGCGAGGTTCTGCCCTGGGCGGCCGTCAGCACGGGCGTGCGGGCCGCTGCCCTGGCCAAGCTGGGCGGGGAAGACGCCGGCCCTGGGGGCGATGCCTTCGGTCAGGGTGAGCCCAGCTGATCTTGGGCCGGACGACGAAGCGAGGAAGACGACCATGGATTCTCCGCGGGGCAGGGTGGCGGTGGTGACTGGCGCCAGTCGCGGCGGCGGGCGGGGCATCGCTCTCGCTCTGGGCGACGCGGGAGCCACGGTCTACGTTTCCGGTCGCAGCACGCGCGGTGCGCCAACCACCGAGGGCCTGCCGGGCACGGTTGAGGAAACCGCCGAAGCCGTGACCGCTCGGGGCGGCCGAGGAATCCCCGTCGTCTGCGACCACACGGCCGATAACCAGGTCGCCGTCCTCTTCGCCCGCGTGCACTTGGAGCAGGGCCGGCTGGACCTGCTGGTCAACAACGTCTGGGGCGGCTACGAACGCTACGAGAGCGAGGCTGCCTTCGGCGTGCCGTTCTGGCAGCAGCCGCCCCGCCACTGGCACGGCATGTTCGAGGCCGGGCTGCGCGCTCACTTGCTGGCGAGCCAGCACGCGGCGCCTCTGCTCGTGGACCAGAGGCGGGGTCTGATCGTCAGCACCGTTGCCTGGGACCGTGGCAAGTACCTAGGCAACCTTTTCTACGACGTCGCCAAGGCGGCCATCGTCCGCCTTGTCTTCGGGATGGCCCGCGAGTTGCGTGAGCACGGCGTGGCGGTCGTGGCTGTGGCTCCCGGCTTTATGCGCACCGAGCGGGTGGTGGCAGTGGTCGGGGAGGCCCCCGAGTTCGACTGGAGCCAGACCGAGTCCCCCGAGTACGTTGGCCGGGCGGTGGCGGCACTGGCGGCCGATCCCAATGTGCTAGACAAGTCGGGCCAGGTGCTGGCGGTCGGGGACCTGGCGCGCGAGTACGGCTTCGTGGACGTCGACGGGCGGCAGGTGCCGTCCTTCCACCTGCCGGATGATTGAGTAGTCCGTTAGGCGGAGGAATCTTGGCAGAGGACAGCGTCTGGCTACATCGTTTCGGCCATTTCTCGGCTTTTACCGAGCTGGCCCAAGGGGTGAGCGGTCGACCCGGCGGCGTGAGCGAGGGCCAGTACTGGTCGCTCAATATCGGCCTGGGTTCCGACGACGATCCCGAGGCGATAAGCGAGAACCGGCGACGGCTGGCAGGCGCGCTGGGCATCGCCGCCGACCGCTTCGTGCGGCCCTACCAGGTCCACGGCGCCGAAGCCCTTGTCGTCGGCCGTGAGGAAGTCGAGGCGGGGTTGCCCGGCCCCGCCGACGTGCCGCGGCGGGTTGACGTCTTGCTCACCGCCGAGCCGGACGTCTTCCTGATGATGACCTTCGCCGACTGCGTGCCCGTGCTCTTCTATGACCCCGCACGGCGGGTGGTCGGTCTGGTGCACGCTGGCTGGCGCGGCACTATCGCGGGTGCCCCGCGGCGGGCCCTTGATCTGCTGCAAAAGCGCTTCGGCTCGCGTCTGCGCGACGTGCTGGTGGGGATCGGGCCCTCGATCGGCCCCGACCACTACGAAGTGGGACCGGAAGTGGCCGCGGCCGCGCGCGCGGCTTTTCCCGCCTGCGAGGGACTCCTCCGGCCTGGCCCCCGTGGCCGGGAGCACCTCGACCTCTGGCGAGCCAATACTTACCAGCTTGTCGTGGCTGGTCTGCCGCCTGAGAACCTGGAGGTCGCCGGCCTATGCACGGCCTGCCGCAACGACCTGCTGTTCTCCTATCGGGCGAGCCAGGGGAGGACGGGCTTCCATGCCGCCGTGATCGGGCTGCGCGCGTAGGTGAGATAGCCTGGCGCGTCGCTGCCTTTCCCAGTCGACCTGGGTCGCGTCGTTCGCAGTGAGCGCTAGTGGCTGGCGAGCCGGCGGTCTTTTCCATTGCGTGGCGGCGGATGCTCCGGCCCGCCGCTGCCGGGACGGGACCGACCTGCTAGTACGCGCCACCCGTCTGGTGGAGCGGGACGGCGATGGTTTAGGTTCCACACCAGCTGGACCTGGCCTGTCACCCGTGTTACCTTAGTCTGGATTTCGCATGGTGATCAAAGATGAACCGCTGCGTAGCGTTCGGTGGGCGGGAAGCCCAAGTCCTGAAGGATCGCCGCCAGGGGCGGGG
>JAMCYS010000006.1 GCA_023473795.1 Chloroflexota bacterium
CCCGGGAAGCACGGGCAGCGGTTTCGTCGCGGGCGATCGTCGGCGCTGCCACAGGGCACCTCCTAAGATAAGAATGATAGCCTCTACTTTGATGGTAGGCCTGAGGAAGCGCTTTGTCAACGCCGGGGGGCGGTCGCCGCAGGGCCTATGCGTTCTACCCGGTCACGCCGGGCGCGCCAGGAGGTTTACGCTGCAACGTCTGGTGTGAGTTGGCCGTGCAAGGCAGGAATGAGGCGGGAATGATGGCGTACCGGCCGTGGCGCGGGCCATATCCACCGAAGATGGGACCGGAAAGGGCTAATACCTAACCGCGGGGGCAGGTGGGCCCCTGCTACGGACATGGGTCCCCACGGCGGAGCGCCTGCGAGTAGGGGCGACCGGCCGGTCGCTCCTACTGGGTGCGTCGTCGTTCGTAGTGCGGACTTTAGTCCGCTCCCCGCCTCTCAGGGACGGACCGGAGCTGGCCCAAAGCCCGGCGCTACGACCTCTCAATATACATGCAGTTGTCAAACAGCGACCGCCTGGTCTCTACGGGCTGGCGATAACTGGCCGGTAGGTAGCCGCTCGCAGCGAGGCGGCGTACCGTCGCAGTCCGGCCGCGCGCTCTCCTGCCGGCAGAGAGTCGATGAGGTCGATGATCGCGCTGCCCACGACGGCGCCATCGGCCAGTTGCGCCACGGCCGCTATCTGCTCGGGGCGTGAGAGCCCGAAGCCAACGGCCAGCGGCAGCTGGGTCTGGCGGCGCACCCGTGCCAAGAACGGCCCCAAGTCCGGCGCAAGCGCCTGGCGGGCCCCCGTGACGCCGGTGAGCGCGACGCAATACACGAAGCCGCTCGCCCGGCGACAGATCGTCTCTATTCGCGCCGGCCCGCTGGTGGGGGCCGCCATGGCGATGTTGTCGATGCCGTACGGAGCGAGGGCGGCGAGCAGGTCGTCCGCCTCCTCGGGTGGCAAGTCGGGAACGATCAAGCCCTGCACGCCCGCCTCGGCAGCGGACGCGGCGAGGCGCGTCAGTCCGTAGCGATAGAACGGGTTGCAGTAGCCCATCAGCAGCAGCGGCACCTCGACCTTCTGCCGCAAGCTGGCGGCGACCTCCAGCGTGAGCGCGAGGTTGCCGCCGTTTGCCAGAGCCCGCTGGCTCGCCCGCTGGATGGTGGCGCCGTCGGCCAGGGGGTCGGAGAAGGGAACGCCCAACTCCACGAGGTCGCAGCCCCCCTCCACCAGCGCCTCGACCAGCTCTGGGGTCGCCGCCAGCGTCGGGTAGCCCACGGTGAGATAGGCGACGAGGGCGATTCTGCCCTCCGCCCGGCAGCGGGCGAACGTTTCCTTGATGTCCCCGCGCCGATGGCAATCGGTGGACGTGGGGAGGATCGTGCTCACAGCGACACCGCCAGCGCCGCCGCCACGGTCTGCATGTCCTTGTCGCCGCGGCCGGAAAGGCAGACGAGCACGCTCTTGTCCGCGTCCAGAGTGCTCGCCAGGCGGGTCGCGTAGGCGACGGCGTGCGCCGATTCGAGCGCGGGTATGATGCCTTCGCATTCGCAGAGCAAGCGGAAGGCGGCCAACGCCTCTCCGTCGTCGACGGCGACATACTGTGCGCGGCCGGTTTCCCGCAGGAGGGAGTGCTCGGGGCCGACCCCGGGATAGTCGAGGCCGGCCGAGATGCTGTGCGTCGGGCAGACCTGCCCGTCGTCGTCCTGTAGCAGGTACGACAAGGCCCCGTGCAGCACCCCCTCGCTGCCACGGCAGAGGGTGGCGGCGTGCTCGCCCAGTGCGGGCCCGCGCCCGCCCGCCTCCACGCCCACGAGGCCGACGCCCGCGTCCGCCAGGAAGGGATGGAAGATGCCCATGGCGTTGCTGCCACCGCCCACGCAGGCCACGATGTAGTCCGGCAGCCGGCCGCTGGCCTCCAGCATCTGGCGTCGCGCCTCACGACCGATGACCGACTGGAAGTCGCGCACGATGGTGGGATAAGGATGTGGCCCGACGACCGAGCCGATCATATAGTGCGTGTCGCGCACGTTCGTCACCCAGTCGCGGATCGCCTCGTTGATGGCATCCTTCAGAGTGCGCCCGCCCGTACGCACCGGGCGCACCTCGGCGCCGAGCAGCTTCATGCGAAACACGTTGAGCGCCTGGCGCTGGATGTCCTCCTCGCCCATATAAACGACGCACTCCAGGCGCAGCATGGCGCAGACCGTGGCCGCGGCCACGCCGTGCTGGCCGGCGCCGGTCTCGGCGATCACCCGGCGCTTACCTAGACGCTTGGCTAGCAGCCCCTGCCCAAGGGCGTTGTTGATCTTGTGGGCGCCCGTGTGCGCCAGGTCTTCGCGCTTGAGGTAGATCGCGGCCCCGCCCGCGCGCTCGCTCAGCCGCGCCGCGGGGTAGAGCGCGGTGGGTCGGCCGACGTAGTCGCGGTTGAGGCGCGCCAGCTCGTCGGCAAACCCTGCGTCCGCCCGGGCGACCTCGTAAGCCTTCTCCAGCTCCGCCAGAGCAGGCAGGAGCGTCTCGGGCACGAAGCGCCCCCCGAAGCGGCCGAAGTGGCCGCGGGCGTCCGGCCCGGTGGTCCGGGCCTCAGTTCCTAGCAGCATGCTGTTGTTCCTCCAGTGCCTGTCTCGGGTTCTGGAGTGCGCAGGCTTGCCTGCGCTTTCGCTGGCGGCGGCTTGCCGCCGCCCTGCCCCACGAGTTGCTGGCGAAAGCGGCGGCAAGCCGCCGCACTCCAGATTGGTCTGCCCGCCCCACCCTGCAGAGGTGACCGGCTTTGCACCGCCGTTCTCGTCCTCGTTGGTCGCCCATAGGGCGATGGCAAATTTCCTGCTGGTAAACCGGCCAATTGCGCCTCCGCCTCCCTGGCGCGTCGCACGAAGGCGGCGATCTTCGCCGGGTCCTTGCGGCCGTCGGTCTCCACCCCGCTGCTCACGTCGACGCCGCAGGGTCGGACGGCAGCGATGGCGGCGGCGACGTTCTCCGGCGTGAGGCCACCCGCCAGCACTATCGGCAAAGTGGCGGCCAGGTTGGCCGCTACCGCCCAATCGCACCTGCGCCCGGTGCCGCCACGCTCGGTAGGAGAGTAGGCGTCGACGAGGTAGAGGGCCGCCGCCTCCGCGAAGGCGGCCAGCGCTTCGCTGGTCAGAGAGGCGCTGGCTGCCCGGGCCACGATGGCGGGCATCGCCAGGCGGCGCACGTAGGCCGGGTCCTCGTCGCCGTTCAGTTGGACGTAGTCGAGGCCGCAGTAGGCAGCGACCTCGTCGACTCGCTCCGCCGGCTCGTCGACGAAAACGCCAACCGCCCGCACGCGGTCGGGGCCGCTTTTCTCGCGCACGGCGGCGATTATTGCCCGGGCGCTGGCCGGCTCGAGGCGACGGCGGCTGGGGGCGAAGACGAAGCCGAGGAAATCCGCCCCCGCCTCGACCGCCGCCAACGCCGCCCCCTCCTCGGTCAAGCCGCAGATCTTCACTAACACGGTTCACCGTCCCCGCGTCCGCCGATTGCTGCTGGCGCGGGGACACCGTCCCCGCGTCCGCCGATTGCTGCTGGCGCGGGGACACCGTCCCCGCTCGTGCCCGGGCGCCCGCGGCGCGGCACGGAGGCCAATTCGGCGACCTTCGCGGCCACGTCCGGCGCTTTCACCAGGGCCTCGCCCACCAGCACGGCGTCGGCCCCGGCGGCCGCCAGGCGCTCGACGTCCACCCTGGAATGAATGCCGCTCTCGGCCACGAGGGTGCAGCTGCCGGGCACGTGCTGCCCCAGCCTTTCGACGGTCGAGAGGTCGACGCCGAAGGTTCGCAGGTCGCGGCTATTGACGCCGACGAGCCTCGCCCCGCGGGCCACGGCCCGCTGCACCTCTTCCTCGCCGTGGGTCTCGACAAGACTGGTGAGGCCGATCTCCCGGGCCACCGAGCAGAGGTAGTCCAGCTGCCCCTGCGCGAGCGCGGCGGCGATCAGCAGCACCGCGTCCGCTCCCGCCGCCCGGGCCTCGTAGAGCTGGTACTCGTCGACGACGAAGTCCTTGCGCAGCACGGGGAGGCTCACGGCCGCGCGCGCCCGCGCCAGGTCCGCCAGGCTGCCTTCGAAGAAGCGCCCATCTGTCAGCACGGAGATGGCGGCCGCCCCTCCCAGTTCGTATTGCCGCGCCAGCGCCGCCGGGTCGAGGTCGGGCGCCAGGCGGCCGCGGGAGGGCGAGGCGCGCTTGATCTCGGCGATAACGGCCACCCGGTCCCCCGCCAGCGCGCCGAGGAAGTCGCGGCTGGGCGGCGCGGCGGCGGCACGGCGGCGCATCTCGGTCAGGCCAACCTCGTCACTGCGGAGGGCCACCTCCTCGCGTTTGTGGCTCAGTATCCGCTCTAGCATGGCGCGAGCGCCCCCTGGCTGTAGGCGACGAAGCGCGCCAGGGTGGCCGCGGCCTGGCCTCGGTTGATGGCCTCGTCGGCCAAACGGACGCCGGCGCCCAGGTCCGGCGCGGCTCCCCCCGCCACCAGGGCGGCCGCGGCGTTGAGCAGCACCACCTGGCGGCGCGGGCCGTGGTCCCTCCCGGACAGCACCTCACGCACGATGCCGGCGTTCTCTTCCGCCGAGCCGCCGCGAATGGCGGCGATGGGCGCGCGCGGGAAGCCGAACTCCTCCGGCGCCACGGTGTAGTCGCGCACCGAGTCGTCTTGCACCTCGTAGATGAGGGTGGGGCCGGTGATGGTGATCTCGTCCACGCCGTCCAGGCCGTGCACCACTAGGGCGTGATGGGTGCCGAGCCGCCGCAGGGCGCCCGCCAGTTTCGCCGCCAGCTCGGCCTCCGGCACGCCCAGCACCTGGGCCCGCGCACCGGCGGGATTGGTGAGGGGACCGAGGATGTTGAACACCGTCCTGATGCCCAGTTCGCGCCGCGGCCCGGCGGCGTGGCGCATCGCCGGGTGGAAGAGCGGCGCGAACATGAAGGCGATGCCGACCTGGTCGAGGCAGTCGGCCACCTGCTCGGCGCCCAGATTGACGTTGGCTCCCAGCGCCTCCAGGACGTCGGCGCTGCCGCAGTGGCTGCTCATCGCCCGGTTGCCGTGCTTGGCCACGGCCACGCCCGCCGCGGCGGCGACGAAGGCGGCGGCGGTTGAGATGTTGAACGTGTCCCTGGCGTCACCCCCGGTGCCGCAGGTGTCTACCACGGCCCGTTGGGTTGCCACCGGCACGGCGCGAGCTCTCATCGTCGAGGCCAGACCCGCTATCTCCTCGACGGTCTCGCCCTTCAGCCGCAGTAGGCTGATAAAAGCCCCCAGCTGGGCGGGCGTGGCCTCCCCGGCCATGATCTCCTCCATAACGCCGGCCGCCTCCGCCTGGGCGAGGGACTGACCTGCCACGATCTTGCCGATGGCTTCCCTAATCACCTGAACTGCCTCCATTCAAGAAGTTGCGCAGAAGGTCTTTACCGACCGCGGTCAGGATAGATTCCGGGTGGAACTGCACGCCCTGAATGGGCAACTCGCGGTGTCGCAGGCCCATTATCAAGCCCGTCGCCGTTCGGGCGGTGATCTCCAGGCAAGCAGGCAAGGTCGCCCGGTCGACAACTAGCGAGTGGTAGCGGGCGGCGGGGAATGGCGAGGGTAGGTCGTGCAGCACGCCCTTGCCGTCGTGGTAGATGAGGGAGCTCTTGCCGTGCACCAACTCCTCCGCCCGCACGACCCTGCCGCCGAAGGCCTCGCCGAGGCATTGATGCCCCAGGCAGACGCCGAGAACTGGCAGGCGGCGACCGAGCTGGCGCATGACCTCGGTCGAGATGCCGGCCTGGGCAGGCGACCCCGGCCCCGGGGAGATGACGATGCGCTCGGGCGCCAGGGTCTCGATCTCGGCTATCGTTACCTCGTCGTTGCGGCGAACCACCGTCTCCGCGCCCAGCTCGCAGAGGTACTGGTAGAGGTTGTAAGTGAAACTATCGTAGTTGTCGATGAGCAGCAGCATTTTCGGCCTCCTAGAACGTCTCGGCGATTTCCATCGCCTTCACCAGCGCGGCGGCTTTGTTGAGCGTCTCTTCGTACTCCCGCTCCGGTTCGGAGTCCGCGACCACGCCGCCGCCGGCCTGGGCGTAGGCGACGCCGTCCCTGACGACGATGGTGCGAATAGTGATGGCTGTGTCCAGGTTGCCGGAGTAGTCGAAGTAGCCCACGGCGCCCGCGTAGGGCCCGCGCCGCTGCGGCTCCAGCCCGGCGATGATCTCCATGGCTCTGATCTTGGGGGCGCCGCTGACCGTGCCGGCCGGGAAGCAAGCGCGCAGGGCGTCGTAGGCGGTGAGGCCGGGCCGCAGCCGGCCGCTCACCTCGGAGACGAGGTGCATGACGTGGGAGTAGCGCTCCACTTCCATCAAACGGGGCGTGGACACGCTGCCCGGCACGCTTACCCGGCCGACGTCGTTGCGCGAGAGGTCGACCAGCATCACGTGTTCGGCCCGCTCCTTCTCGTCCCCGCGCAACTCCTCCGCCAGGGCCTCGTCCTCGTCCGGCGTCTTGCCCCGCCAGCGCGTCCCCGCAATCGGATGGCTGGTGACGACGCCTGCCTCCACGCGCACCAGCATCTCGGGCGAGGCCCCCACGATGTGGGCGTCGCCGAGCTGCAGGTAGTACATGTACGGCGAGGGGTTGATGGTGCGCAGGGCGCGGTAGACGTTGAACGGCTCGACCTGCAGCCGCCGGCTGAGTCGCTGCGACGGAACGACCTGGATTATGTCACCCGCCTGGATGTAGCGCTTGGCGGCGCGCACCTTCTCGAGGAAGTCTTCGCGCGTCAGATTCGACTCGACGGTGGCGTTCCTTGGCTGGTGGTGGCCGTTGTAGCGCTCCCGCGGTCGACGGCTCGCCAGCCGGTTGATCAGATCGTCGATCCTGGCGACGGCGCCCGCGTAAGCAGCGGCCGCGTCCCCGTTGGGCCAGACGTGGCTGACCACCTTGATCTTGTGCTCCAAATGGTCGAAGACGAGAAGGGTGTCGGCGAACATCAGGACAGCTTCTGGCAAACCGAGCGGATCGGCCGCCGGCGCGGGCAGACGCTCGAAATACCGCGCTAGCTCGTAGCCGAGGTAGCCCACCGCGCCGCCGTGGAAGCGCGGCAACCCCGGGGCCGCCTCGCAGGGGTACTCCTCCAGTTCCTGGCGCACGACCTGGAGGGGGTCCGTGAACGGGCGCACCGCGACGCCCTCGGCCCCCGTGATGCGGGCCTGCCCCCGGTCCAGTTCCAGCACCCGATACGGCTCGCTGCCGAGGAAAGAGTAGCGCCCCAGACGCTCGCCGCCGACGACGCTCTCGAGGAGGAAGCTGTAGTTGCCGCGGGCAATCTTGCGAAAGGCCGAGACGGGCGTCTCCATATCGGCCAGGATCTCGCGGTAGATCGGCACGCGTTTGCCCTGGGCCGTGAGGCGACTGACCTCGGCGAGCGGTGGATAGTACATGACACCACCTCCTGGAAAACAAAAGTAGACCTCTCGTCCAGGGACGAGAGGTCTACTTTCGTGGTGCCACCCTGATTAGGCTGAGGCCAGCCTCACTCTTCGGGTACGGGGGCGGCCCGATACCCTATCCTGCGCTAACGGGGGAACTCCGGCGACGCCTACTCGCGCGCTCGCGCTTTCGGGTCGCGACTCCCAAGTCCATTCGGCAGGGCGCGCGAGTATCGGCTCACACCTAACCCGACTCTCTGGACTCCGCTGCCCGCGTACTAGTCTTGTTCGTTGTCTTATCGCTATTCGGTTGCCGTCAGTATACGGGGGGATGCCAGAGAAGTCAATAGCTTGCATCCGAGATCCGTGTATAACCCCGTAGGGGCGGGCGTCTCTGCCCGCCCGCCAGCGGCCGCAGCCGCAGGGGGTGAACGACGTGCCGTAGGAGCCGGACTCTGCCGCTAGGGGGGCCAGGCTCGCGTGGAGCCTCGCTCTGCCGGCCCCGTGCCCAAGGCCCTACGGGGCCCAGGCTGCGACAAGAACAGGTTCAGCAGGGATATACTGCCGCTCTTGCAGGCACTCCCACTCTCGGCTATTATGCGCATGACCGGGTTGAGCTTGCTCTATTGCTCAAAATTACAGGACCGGAGGCGTTGGGGCGATGGCAGCACCACCGGAGATCGTGGAGCTAGTTGACCGCTTCGAGGAGCAGCACGAGGCTTACCGTTCCGGCCGCTATAAGGAAGCGCAACTCAGGCAGGAGTTCATCAACCCCTTCTTCAAGGCCCTTGGCTGGGATGTTTACAACGAGCACGGTTACGCCGAGGCGTACAAAGACGTAATCCACGAGGACGCTCTAAAGATAAGCGGCGTGACAAAGGCACCGGATTACTGCTTTCGCATCGGCGGCACGCGCAAGTTCTTCGTGGAGGCCAAGAAGCCTTCCGTGCACATCAAGGACGACATCAGTGCTTCCTACCAGCTCAGGCGGTACGCGTGGAGTGCCAAGCTGCCGCTCTCCATACTCACCGACTTCGATGAGTTCGCCGTCTACGACTGCCTGCGCAAGCCGAGTCACACGGACAAAGCCTCAGTCGGGCGGGTGATGCTCCTCGGCTACAAGGACTACTCTCCCCGGTGGGACGAAATCGCCGCCATCTTTTCGCGTGAAGCCGTGCTCAAGGGCTCGTTCGACAAGTACGCGGAGTCGAGCAAGGGGAAGCGGGGCACAGCGGAGGTGGATGACGCCTTCCTGGAAGAGATAGAGGCTTGGCGGGCGAGCCTGGCGCAAGAGATCTATCGGCGTAACCCGCATCTGAGGACGCGGGAACTCAACGCTGCCGTACAAGCCACCATCAATCGCATAGTCTTCCTGCGGATATGTGAAGCGCGGGGAATCGAACCCTACGGCCTGCTCTTGGGGCTCACCAACGGCCCGCACGTCTACGAGCGACTTGGGCAACTCTTCCGAAGCGCGGATGAGCGTTACAACTCCGGGCTCTTCCACTTCCGCCCGGAGAAGAGCATTTCGGAGCCGCCTGATGAATGGACGCTCTCCCTCGCGATTGACGACAAGCCGCTGAAGGACATTCTGAAGAACCTGTACTATCCGGAGAGCCCCTACGAGTTCTCCGTGCTGCCAGCGGACATCCTCGGCCAGGTCTACGAGCAGTTCTTGGGCAAGATTATAAGACTCACGGCCGGCCACCGAGCCGTGGTCGAGGACAAGCCGGAGGTGAAGAAGGCCGGCGGCGTCTACTACACTCCCACCTACATCGTCGACTACATAGTGAAGCAGACGGTGGGCAAGATCCTCGAGGGGAAACGGCCGGGACTGAGGGGTAGCGCGAGCCAGCTCCGGATCCTGGACCCTGCCTGCGGCTCCGGGTCGTTCCTCATTGGTGCCTATCAGTACCTCCTGGACTGGCATCGTGACCGGTACGTGGCCGACGGCCCGGAAAGACACAGGCGCGAGTTGTACCAGGGTCCTGGCGGCGATTGGCGCCTGACCACCAGCGAGCGCAAGCGCATCCTACTGAACAACATCTACGGCGTGGACATCGACGCGCAAGCGGTGGAGACGACTAAGCTCTCCCTCCTACTTAAGGTGCTGGAAGGTGAGTCCGAACAGACGGTGACGCGGCAGCTTGCCATGTTCCACGAGCGGGCGCTGCCGGACCTGGCCAACAACATCAAGTGCGGTAACTCGCTGATCGGGCCGGACTTCTACGACAACCAGCAGGCCAGCTTCCTCGATGAGGAGGAACGCAACCGCGTGAACGTGTTCGACTGGCAGGGGGAGTTCCCAGAGGTGTTCGGCGGGGGCAATCCGGGATTCGACGTGGTGATCGGCAATCCACCATACCTCTCTTTCTCAGGTCGTCAGTGCGTGGATCTTCCCGATCTAGTCCGCACCCACCTCTTCCGAACCTACGAGAGTCGAGGATGGCCGACATCCCACGGTTTCTTCATCGAACGATCAATGAAGTTCCTCTCAAGGCGTCTGACGTCCTTCATCGTGCCCGATCAGGTTGGGCACCTTGCTGGCTACGAGACAGTACGTGAATCAGTCACCGGCTGCGCTGGCCTGGTTGATGTAGCATATTGGGGAGAGAACGTCTTCGCTAACGTCGTCACCCCGGCCTTGACGTTCGTGGCTGACTCAGCGTACCGGGGCGATACGGCAATCCGTGAGATCGGTCAGGACGATCAGCATGTCATGGTCGAGAGCGGACAGCCGTGGACAGCATCGAGAGCAGCCAACCTGATCCAGAAGGTGAGAGCAGACAGTATTTCGTTAGCCCATCTGGTCGCGGATCCAGGCGTACATACCGGCAACTGCTCCAAGCACCTCGTCCTGCCAGTAGAGGCAGCAACGCCGGACTCCGTGCCCGTACTTGAGGGCAAGCAGGTCTCGCGGTATCGCTGCGACAGACCGGCCAAAGTGCTGCGTTTGGGGTATATCCCGAAGGCCGGGGAGTACTTCACAATACGAAGTGACGGGAAGTATGCTTCTGCCGGCTTTGTGATTCGGCAGACGGCAGCCTATCCTATCGTTGGACCTCGAGACCATGCCACGTACTTCCGGAACTCTCTGTTGGCTCTTTACTCACCAGATGACCAGACAAGCGTGCTGTACGTGGTCGGGATCCTGAACTCGTCCCTTATGCGATATGTCTACTCGACAATGGTCAAAGAGTCCCATCAGAAGGTGTTCCCACAGGTGAAGGTCAAAGCCCTCCGAGATCTTCCCATTCGGCCGGTAAGCTTCTCCGATCCCGTCAGTATGGCCCGCCACGACAAGATGGTGGCGTGGGTTGAGCAGATGCTCGCGCTGCACCGGCAACTGTCGGGAGCCAGGGCCAATCACGATAAGGCAGTTCTCCAGCGGCAGATTGACGCGCTAGACAAGCGTATCGATGCTACGGTTTACGAGCTTTACGCACTCACCGGCGAGGAAGTGAAGTTAGTCGAGGAGGCAGCACAAGTGCAACCTATCGGAGCTAAGACGGGCGACGTTGCAGTGCCGGTCTGACGTCGAGTGGGAGGAGCCCCAGTGATCGATCCCCATGTAGTGTCTTTGCAATACAAGCTGGTGACTAGTGAGAGCTTAACCTTCAGGAATCCCTCTCCTGTAGAGCAAGAGACGGAAGAATTCCGAATGCGATTGGCCGATGGAATTGTAACCTTCGAGACGAAAGAACATTACCCTTCAGCGGAAGACGCGAAGAAACGGCTTGTGGAGTACCTGCGAGCATGGGAGATCACCGGTGGACTTGCGCTTGGCTCGGAAGTGCGCTTCTCGTTTCAATCGGCAAAGGTAATCGACCGTGCGCCGTCACCCCCAGGCATCCACTCCGTCCACGTGTCAAACGGGGCGATAACGTTCAGTGCAACGCTCTCTGTCTCTATTGAGCGGCAGAGCTACCCAGAGCCGCCGATGCACTTCAAGGTATCGCAGGATGTCGAGACGCTCTGGTTCCGCTACCACGGCTGGCAGTTTGGGCGGGAGCCGCTTCAAGCTATGGCGTACTTCTGCCTCAGCGTGCTTGAGTGGCGCGCGCGAGACGCCGTCCAACAGGCTGGACTCAAGGTCAAACCGAGGCGGTATATTGCTGAGACATACTCCAGCGAAGAAGGGGTAGTTAGCGAATTTGGGCGGCTGGTGTCAACTGTGGGCAATATGCAGACGGCGCGGAAACTAGAGCACGGTCATGATCTCCGTGCTTTGACTGGACAAGAGACGCAATGGATAGAGGCTCTGATTAAGCGCCTCATTCTGCGCCTCGGCGAATATGAGCATGATCCAGCCGGCCCACATGATCCGATCAGGATGGCCGACTTACCTACCCTTTAGGCTATGGACGGTGTGGGAAGGCAAGAGAGCGAGGCATAGAGCAGGGCAGAGCATGGGATTGATTTCATGGCGTGCTGGTGGTAGCAGGGCCGCTGATACACTACTTGTGCGGGGTGGACTGCCAAAACCGGACCTTCTCCCGAAGAGCCCGGTTCTGAGCCACTGCCTCGCGCAGGGCATTGGGGATAGTGTTGAAAAGGATATACATGCGGCCGGGCTTATCCTCGACGATTGGGGAAAAGTCGTGATGCTCGTAAAAGCCGCGAGCGGCATCGTTCTTGGGATCCACAACAATCGCGCTCAAGGCCGATATCTCAGCGACCTCCAGACAACGCATGAAGGCATCGTGCAGGAGCAGCGTCCCTGTGCCCTTGCGCTGATGCCGCTGATCCACGGCAAACCGCCCAATGAGGACAGCGCCTAGGGTTTGGTACGGCGACAGCTTCTTGGCAGCCTCGGGGGGGATTTCTGCCAGCCGAATAGTCGCGTTGGTAAGCGTGTAGTAGCCTACCACCTCCTCGGTAGCGGCGCCTACGAGCACATGGACCACACTGCCAGTCCGCTGGCTGTCTTGCCCGGCCTGCTCTCGGAAATATCGGTCGAGCGCATCATCGCCACAGCTGAAGGCACGGCGGTTATGGCTCTTCTTGAGGACCTCAGAGCGATAAGGCTTCATGCCCTATCCACCAGCTCCAAATACCGGTGAGCTGCAACCTCCATGCGTTCACTAGAGGATGGCGGATTCAGGAACGCTTGAACAAAGTTGGCGGTGCCAGCGGTAGTCATTTGAATCACCTGATAGGTGCGAATTGTCTCCCTCGCTGCAGCCTCGGCGCTACTCATGATGAAATCGCTAACACTGCGGCCAGATAGATCTGCCGCACGTTCAATCAAGTCCCTCACCTCGGAGGTACTACGCTGCTCCAATCGCTCTGTCTTCTTAGTAACCGGGGACATTCTCCTGCTCCTTCACTAGATCCGCAATCTGCATTCGACGCGCGCCTAAGACCAATTGCCTACGCGCCAAGTGTACGGCACTTACCCGTACATGTCAATACCCCTAGCAGGTCCTGGGCCATATTGACATCGCTCGCAGTGCATAACACACAAACACCACAACTTTGACCCACCGGGACCTCTTTCTAAGACGCCCGTACAGGGCGCTGAACTCACGGAACGATGTACTAAGGCGCCTATCTCTCCATCTGACCTCGTGACAATGCTTTGCTGACTGTCGCAGCGGTAGAATCCCAGGACGTGGTGTGAAAGCTGGTGTTTGGCAGAGGAGCCACCGTGTGCTTTCTGAGTTTGTGAGAAGCAAATGCAATTGGGGTGACATGGCGGCCAATGACCGGAGGCTGATTTGACAACCAGGGCGGCGGATGCTACAGCTGAAGATATGGAGAGACCCGACGCCGAACGAGGAGACGACCCGCCCGCGGCCAATTCCCCTGCCGATCCATCCGCTGCCGCCGAGCCAGCCCCGTCGGTCGGCTCGGATGGTCCTGGCGATGGGCCTGAGTCAGGGCAGAAGCGCCCGCGGCCTTCGAACCCCGCCGGGGGCAGGGGCGGGCGCCGGAGGGGGCTGGGCTGGCTCCTGCCCTACCTGGGGCCATCGTTCGTCGCCTCGGTGGCCTACATGGACCCCGGCAACTTCGCCACCAACATCCAGGGCGGCGCCAAGTTCGGCTACACGTTGCTCTGGGT
>JAMCYS010000105.1 GCA_023473795.1 Chloroflexota bacterium
GTAGCGAAGGGGGCGGCCGCGGCCGCCGTAGCGGCGTAGTTGCCAGCTCGGCGTGGGGATTAGACGGGCGGGCGGGTACGGAGCCCCGCCCCTACCGCCATACCTGCCAGTTATGCACGGATGTCAAGAGGCAACCGTTGACGGAGGCACGGCCGGCGGCTAGAATGGGCGTAGTTCACATATTTGGTTGAGGTGGTCTTGCCCAAGCGAACGAACCGTAGTGCCTTCCTGATGTTCCTGACGGTCGCCTTGTCTCTCCTGGCCCTCTTCGCCGGTTGCGCCAGTATTCCCGGGGGGGTTGACCAGATGGCTAGCGAGTCCCAGACCGCCGGAAGAGAAGCAACCGCCTTACCTACTGGACCTGTATCGCGGGCTCCGTCGCCCACCGCGACGCCGACCGTTGCCGCCGCCCCGGCTGTTGAGGAGCAGCGCGGTGGCCCCATGGTCACCCAGGTGCCGCCCACGCCCCGACCAACGCTTACGGCCACCCCACCGGCAATACCCACAGCCATACCACCGGCTGCGCCCGCAAGCAAGCCGGCAGCGAGTCCCGGGGCTGCCCTGCCCAGCGTGGCGCTCGTGCGCGACTTCGCGTCTGAGTTCCGCGAGGGTGATCTCAGTAACCTGAGTTTCGGGGTGGATGGCGCCTTGAATCTGGCCGGCAAGCCCAACGGCGGCTACGTCGCCAGTGGCGAGCTCGTTTCACCGGTGCGGAGTCCGGATTGGGCCTTCACCAACGTCGTTCTCTCCTGGGGCGCGACCTCACCCACGGCCTCCGGCATTACGGTTTCCGCTCGCGCGCGCTCGGCGGGAGAATGGTCCGGCTGGTATGTGATGGGCATCTGGCGGGACGGCAAGGGCAGCAGCGTTCGCGCCCAGGCAGACAGCATGGGCATAGTGGACGTGGACACTCTGGTGCTTTCCCGTCCGGCGGACGCCTATCAATACAGGGTTGCCTTCGAAAGCAAGTACGGCAACGTCTCCCCCAGCCTAGACAGCGTCAGCGTCGCTCTGGCCGACACCCGCCGTGCTGCCACCAGCTCAGGGTCGGCGCTGCCGGCCGGCTGGCAACGAGAGCTGCCGGTGCCGGTCGAGTCCCAGGTCCTGCAGGAACCGTCCGTGGCCTGGGAGATCTGCAGTGCTACGTCGCTGACGATGGTCCTGCGCTACTGGGGCGCTCCGGTGACGGTGCCGCAAGTCTACGCTGGCGTGCGCGATGGCACCACGGGCATCTATGGAAACTGGCCGTTGAACACGGCTTACGCCTCCGAGCTCGGCTTCGACGCCTATGTGGCGCGCGCCGCCTCGCTCGATTTCGTGCGGGCCCAAATAGCGGCCGGCAGACCGGTGCCGATCAGCCTGAAGTATCAGGCTGGCGAGCTGTCGGGGGCGGCCCTCAACTCGACCAGCGGTCACATAGTCGTCGTGCGCGGCTTCACGGCCGACGGCAAGGCCATTCTCAACGATCCCGCTGCCCCCGACCTGGCGAGCGTGCGACGGGTGGTGTCCGCGGAGCAGCTGGAGAAGGTCTGGCTGCGCTCGGGCGGCATCGCCTATGTGGTCAGCCCCGGCCAGTAGGCGCCGCCGACGCCTACCGGCGCGCCACCTTTCCCTCCAAACCGGTATCTTCCCCTGGCCTTTGCGCCCAGCAGTACCCTGCCTACCGCCAGTCCGCTCTCTACTAGGGCAATGATATACTAGTGACGAGAGTCAGCTGGTGGGAGATGAAAGATGGTTCTGGATGCCATATTGGGCCGGCGGAGCATTCGCGACTACGCGAACCGCCCGGTGAGCGAAGAACAGGTCAAGACCCTCTTGGAGGCGGCGATGGCTGCGCCGTCGGCGAGCGACCGCCGTCCGTGGCAGTTCATTGTGGTCAGGGACCCCGAATTGAGGCGCGGTCTGGCCCGCACCCACCAATTCTCGGGGATGGCCGAGAAGGCGCCGGTGGTTTTCGTCGTTTGCGGTGACGAGCAGGCGTCGGCGCACTGGATGGTGGACGGCAGCGCCGCCACTGAGAACCTGCTGGTGCAGGCGACCGCGATGGGCCTCGGCGGCTGCTGGGTCGCCATCTTCCCGCGCGAGGAACGAGAGCGCCACGTGCGGGAGCTGCTGGGCATTCCGAGCGGCATTCGTGTGTTGTGCCTGGTGCCGCTGGGTTACCCAGCGGCACCCAAACCGCCGCGCACCCGCTACGAGGAGCGGTGCGTGCACTACGATCGCTACTAAGGCATCACCAGTGGCTTGATGCCAACCTTGTCGCGCAGGGCGTGGATCGCCTGGAGCGTTTGACCGAGCTCATAGTTGGGGCCAAGAATCGGGTCCAGCCGTAGCTTCTCCAGCCAGCGCAGCGCTCGCCCCAGGCTGTAAGGGCGCATGTAAGAGGCCACGATAGTTAGCTCGCGCGCATAGAGGTCGTACGGCTCGACCTCCATCTTGGCGCCGGGCGGGTTGACGCCCACGAGGACGATCCTGCCGGCTTTGGCGGCCAGCTGGACCGCCTGCTCCGAGGTGCGCGGGTGACCCACGGCCTCGAAGACTACGTCCGCGCCCAGCCCGTAGGTGGCGTCGCGTACGGCGGCGATAGGATCGACCTGACGGGGGTCGATCACGACGTCCGCGCCCATCTCCTGGGCCAGCGCGCGCCGCTTGGGGTCTGGCTCGGAGACTACGGTCTTGGCTGCCCCCGAATGCAGCGCCAACTGCAATAGGGACAGGCCGATGCCGCCCGCGCCGATGATGGCCACGGCATCCCCCGAGCGCATCCTCGCCAGGTCGAGCGCGTGCACGGCGCAGGCGACAGGCTCGGCCATCGAGGCCGTCTCGAAGGACATGGTTTCGGGGATCTTCCACAGCAGGCGATCGAGGAGCACGGCGTGCGTGCTGAAAGCCCCCGGGGACATCGAGCGGTTGAGGCAGAGGTGCTCCATGCCGTTGCGACAGTACCAGCAGGCGTTGCAGACCATGCCGGGCTCAGTCGCCACCCGGTCGCCGGGCTTAACCCGGGTTACCCCGGCGCCAACCTCTTCCACCAGGCCACTGAACTCGTGCCCCAACACGCGCGGTGGCACCGTGAGAGGGAACTTGCCCTCTATGGAGTGTACGTCCGTGCCGCAGACGGCGCTGGCTTTGACCCGCACCAGGACCTCGTTCGCCCCCAGCGTGGGCTTCGGCTGCTCCTCGACCCGAATGTCCTCGCCACCGTACCAGACGGCGCTGCGCATAGCCTTGTCCTCCCTGACGTTTTCACCTGGCGCGTGACCGATCATCCGGTCGTCGGCGCTCAGCGTGCCTATTCTAAAGCTGCGACCGAGGTGGAGCAACGTGGACGCGGACCAAACCAGTGGCCGGCCCGCGCCGGGAGAGGTGCGGTCAGATTGTTGGGGTTAGACCAATTGGATGGCGCGTGCCGGGCAATCGGCTACGCACTTGGAGCAGCCGTGACAGCGGCCGGGGTCCGTGGCCGGTACCTCGTGCGGCTCCATTTGGATGATCGCCTTCGTCGGGCAGACCTTGCGCACGCGACAGCGCCCGTCGACACACTCCTGCGGCCGGCAGCGCTGCGGATCTACTATGGCTCTCGGCACTAGGTTTCCTCCCTCTGGCGGCGCAGGTTGGCTATCTCCTCTTCCAGCTCCTCCAGCCGCAGCATCATGGCCATTGGCACGGAGTGCTTGGGCAGACGTTCCTGTAGGTCGGAGCGCTCGCGCTCCAACTGCGCCAAGCGAGTATCTTGTTCCGTCATTGTCTTCTTACTTACCCGCAGCCAACCGCAACTTCAGGGCGGCTATTTGCGCGGCCAGGCGCTGCTCCTCGCCGGCAAACTGCTCCTGCAGCGTCTTGATGCTCCAGGAGTCGATGTGCAGGTTCGTCTGGCCCAGGGTCGCCCTGCGTTCGTCGTGCAAGTCCCGCAGTGCCACCTCTGCGCGTCTCAGCTCCTCCCGCAGCTCCTCCCGGTTGAAACCCTGCCCCAGAATCTCCGTCATCGCCCGCCTCCCGCCAAAGAGTTCAGTTGCCGGTGCCGGACAGAACC
Source organism: Chloroflexota bacterium (assembly GCA_023473795.1). Classification (GTDB taxonomy): domain Bacteria; phylum Chloroflexota; class UBA6077; order FW602-bin22; family JAMCYS01; genus JAMCYS01. The sequence goes on from JAMCYS010000105.1 coordinate 4,034, forward strand.
AGCCCAAAGGTCTAGTCGGCCGAAAGTGCCTGAGCCTGGGAAATGGCTTCACCGCTCGTCGGGTCGTCGTCTTCCTCGGTAACGGAGTAGCGGTGCTCTACCGTGGCGGCTTTGCCTAGCATAGCGCTCGCCGGGCAATACTTGGTGGCCGAGAGGCGAACTGCCTTGCGCACGGCGTCCTCGCTCAGGTGGCGCCCGCGCACGATGTGCTCGACGACGATGGTTGTGAACACCTTGGGATGCACGGACGTTCGCTCGGCCTCAATGGCGACCTCGTAGCTGGTGACATCCTGGCGCATCTTCTTCAAGATAGAGATCACGTCCATGCCGGTGCAGCCGCCCAACCCCGCGAGCAGTAGTTCCATGGGCCGCGCGCCCCGGTTCTGCCCGCCGACATCGGCGTCGGCATCCATTTCGACCGCATGCCGGCTGCCAGTCTGGCCCTCAAAGGCCATTTCGCCCAGCCACTTCACCCTGCTGTTCATCCGCGACGCCACTCGTCGCTCCTCTCCGGGAGTAACCGGCAATCGCTGCCGCATACCCCTCCCCCGTATGTTATTGTAGGCCGGTCCTGAGCGTTGGTCAAGCCCGAGCCCCCTTGGTTGGAGGACCACTTGTTCCTGCCGCTTGCCGGTGCTAAGATAGATACCGACCTCGCCGACCGTCAATTCAATTATACCGCTCCGCCGGGGAGTTTTTGGATGATCTGGTTGTGAAGAAGCGCATTGTCGTCGTAACTGACGGCGATCAGAGCGCCTGGCGTGCCGCCCGCCGAGCGGTCGTGGAGCTGGGCTTGGGGTTTGTGGACATAACCGAGGGCAATCCCACTCGGGCCACCCTGGCCGAAGTAGAGGAGGCGCTCGTTGCCTCGCCTTACGAGGTGGTGGTGGTGCTGGCCGACGACGGCGGGACGGCGGGAATTGGCCCTGGCGAGCGACTGATCGAAGCGCTGGCCAGATCGCCGGCAGTCGAGATTGTCGCCGCGGTGGCGGTTGCCTCCTGGGCGCATCAGGAATCCGAGGTGCGGGTGGACGAGTCAGTCACGGCCGAGGGCTCTGTAGTGGCGACCGCCGTTGATAAGGAAGGGCGGCCCGTTCCGGGCAAGCGTCTGTCAGGCGATACAGTGGGCGTGCTGCGGCGGTTATGCGTGCCCATCGTGGGCGTGGGCGACATCGGCGAGGACGGGCACGCCTGTGGGGTGCCGGCGCTGCGCAAAGCCCTGGCCGAGGCTCTGCGTTTGGCCGCACCCACGGCGATTGAGGTTGAGGAGCCTATGCAGTAGGCGGCCAGGGCCGCAGCCCCAGCGCCGCTAGCTGCTTGTCGGGCGGACCCGGCAGCCATACCAGGTGCCCCGGGCAGCGGCAATCCGAGGAGCCGAAGCGAGGCACTGCCAAACTGCTGCCCGGCTGGCGAGCCAGCGCCGCCGCCAGCGCGCATTCCTGCCTCTCGCGGCCCACCAGCGCCCAGGCCCGCACATCCGCCGCTAGCGGGCGCAGGTAATCGACGTGCCAGTGGGCCTTGCCGCCCCCCGCCAGGTGTCGTGCCAAACGGGCGCGCAGCCCGCCCAGGGCGCTGCCCAAGTAGGCGTAGTGGCCGGCTGGGAACGAGAATCGTCCCAACCGGCCGACCTGGACCGCAGCGGGTTCGGCTAGCCACAGCCACAGAGCGTAGCTACCGGCCGCGCGGGCGGCGGCTACTTGAGGGCAGAGTAGGCCGTCGGCTTGAGGATGCGATTGGTGACGAGGCTGACGATCGGACCGTCTGCCTCCGACTCGGCCTTGGCTTTGATCCACTCCGGATCCTTGAAGAACGCGTCCCACAGGCGCTCGCGCGCCTCCATGCTCTCGAAAGCCAACATGTAGACCAGGCGGTTATTCTGGCCAATCGCCTCTTCCCAGAAGCCGACTTGCTGGAAACCGTACTTCTGCCAGATGCGCAGGGTATGCTCCTGGAAGCGCTTGTGGAGTAGCGGCAGTTTCAGCGCCGGGCAATCGTAGATGCGCAGCTCGTAGATCACTTCTAAGACTCCTCTTCAAGAATCCACTTCTCGACGTCGCGGCGGTACTCGACCAGCTCGTCGGGACGGAAGAAGTTGGCTATCTCCTCGGCAGCCGTCTGCGGGCCGTCGGAGGCGTGAATCAGGTTGCGCAGGCCCGTCACCCCGTAGTCGCCACGGATCGTGCCCGGGGCTGCTTCCGCCGGGCGCGTGGCCCCAACCATTGCCCGCACCATCTTGATCACGTCCGGGCCTTCAATGACTGTGACGACCACAGGGCCGGAAGTGATGTAGCTCACCAGTCCGTCGTAGAAGAACTTGCCCTGGTGCACGGCGTAGTGGCGCTCGGCCAGGTCACGGTCGATCCGCATCAACTTCAGCGCCGCCAGGCGCAGACCGCGGCGCTCGAAGCGACCCAGGATCGAGGCCACCAAGCCTCGCTGCACGCCGTCGGGCTTGACGATGACTAGGGTTCTCTCCACACTTGTCTCCTATTGCAGTCTGGCCGCCACGGTGCCGGCCGGGTCCATTTCTTGCGCCCTGGCCAGCAGCTGCTCGGCAGCCACCTGATCTCCTTCTTGCCGGCGCACGCGCGCCAGGATAAGCAGGGCCTGCAGGCAGTCGGGCGCCTCGGCGAGGATGGCCTCGCACGCGCCCGCGGCCTCTTCCACCTCCCCGGCCAGCCAGAGAGACTGGACAAAGGCCACCCAGACGTCGAGACGGCGAGGGTTGGCGGCGAGAACGGCGCGGAACTCCTCGGCCGCCCACTGGTATAGCCCCTGCGCGAGGTAGATGCGGCCGAGCATGGCCCGCGTTGGCTTCGCGGCCGAACGGCGGTCCACGACCATGTGCTGCAGGTCCGCAAGGATCTCCGGGTTGGCGGGCGTCAGTTCGCGCGCGCAGCTGAGTCGAGCAACGGCTTCTTGTTCCTGCTCCTGGTCGCTAAGCAACAAACCTAGCGACCAGTGAGCCAGCACGCTCTCGGGATCGGCGCTCAGTACCCGGCGCAGCAGGTCCTCGGCGGCGTCCAGCAGGCCCATCTCGCGATACGATTCGGCCAGTAGGGTGGTGGCCTCGACGTGCTTGGGACACTTGCCAAGGGCGGCACGGCAAGCCTGCACCGCCGCCAGGTAATCGGAGGCCAGGATGGCGGTGCGTGCCTGTTCGAGCTCCGTCTCTGCTGGGTCCAACTCAGCGCTCCCTTTGCCCGGAAGTCACTGCCGGCGCAAGAGTAAGTTGGCTCATTCGCGGCCAGATCATAGCATGCCGGCGCTTGCCACGTCTAGCGCCGTCTGCCTCCCACGATTGACCGACTGCAATCCAAGGAGCCGCACCCACGTCTGACTGAGCGGGACCTCCCGGATCGAAAACCGAGGGGACCGTGCACTTAAACGGAATCGGGGGTTCTTAGGCAAATCGGGGAAGCCCGATGTGGTAGAAGGCGGCTGAGTCTGGGCCGTTTCAGTCTGAGGCTAGGCGCAGAATCTCGTCTTCCACGTACGAAGGAGCGGTCTTGCCTCCCGGCGGTACGATCAGGAACTCCCGGGGGTCCCAGTTGCCCTCTACCAGATTGCGCGCCAAGCGCAGGTCACCCCGGCATTCGTCGTAGCGCCACTTGTACTGCTGGGCCACTTGCTTGGCTTTCTCTTTGATTTCCGCCATGTCGATCAGGCCCATTTCGACGAAGAGCGCCCGGCTGTAGTTCTTCTGCCAGCTGTGGAGCATTTCCATAAGATAGCCGGCGTTCTCCGGCCCGTACTTCTCCACGTACTCCGCGTGAATTCGCTCGCGGGCAGCCTCTCCATCTACGCTTGTACGTTCCTTGTCTACTCCCTCGCGCTCGATCCAGCCCGGGGTGTAGTAGTAAGTGCCGGGCGTTTCCCAGAAGGTGCGGTTGTAGGCCTCGCGTGAACCCAGCAGCACGGTGATGCAGTCGTGGCCTCTGGGTATGACCAGTGGCGTGTCCCTGGCCTCGAGAAACGCGGTGCCGTTGCTGCAAAGGGCGTAACCTAAGAGTAGGTAATCGTAGCCCGCGCCCACGTTGTCATCGATGCGCTTCTGCACCTCTCGCCGCAGCTTGTCGGGGTCGTTGTGCAGGCTGCGGTGCAAGAAATCGACGTCGATGAGGTGGGGAGAATAGGCGGCGCAGACGCTCAGCTCTCGGAAAAGCACGTTGCAGGCGATGATCTTGAACCGCTTGGGCTCCATTCCCCGGCCTTTCTAAACAACACCGGCCGAAGGGCTAGCGCCCCAGCGGCCGGCGACGATGACTGCCTCTTCCAGGCAAACTATACCATTTGGCCGGGGGGAGGTCAAGGCGAAACCGAGACCCGTCTCCTGCCCTCCGGCAGCCACAGTCGGTTGGCGGGACGGCAGGCACGCCGCCGCGGCCAGGCGAACTGGCGAGTGGCTAGGGTTCGAACGGGTACCAGCGCTCCGGCGGATGACGCTGCTCGGGAATCTCTATGAACTCGTAGATCGTGCCCACGTCGTCCGCGGTGTCGAGATAGGCGTAGCCACCATCGCCCTTGGCGCCGAAACCACGTCCGCTCTGGATCACCCTGAGTCCCGCTGCTTCCGCATCTTTGACGGCAGCCGCCAGGTTCGGCACAAAGATGCCCAGATGCTGCACGCCCTGGCCGGCAATCTTGGCGAAGTCGTTGTAGAGGTTCTCTCCGTCCAGATGCTGAATGAGTTCGAACATCAGCTCGCCCACGTTGGCCAGGGCAACGCGCATGTGGTAAGTCGCCGGTTGGCCGCGGTAGGTCGTGTCCTTCACCAACGGCGGGCCGTAGGTATAGATCTTCCAGGGACCGACGCCGAACTGAGTCCAGTAAGCCTCCATGGCCTTGTCCAGGTCCTTGACAACGAAGCCAATCTGGTTGATCTGCTTGAGCCGGTACTTGGGTTCGACCACTGTCGTCCTCCTTGGCGCTGGGCTAGGGTTCGCTGCATGATACATCCGGACCGCCGGCCGGTCAAACGCCACCCTTGACATCCGTGCATAACTGGCAGGTATGGCGGTAGGGGCGGGGCTCCGTACCCGCCCGCCCGTCTAATCCCCACGCCGAGCTGGCAACTACGCCGCTACGGCGGCCGCGGCCGCCCCCTTCGCTACGCTTCGGGGACATGGCTGGCGGGCGGGCAGAGACGCCCGCCCCTACGGGATTATGCACGAATGCCAGCCACCTGTGCCCGCAATAGCGCCGTCTTTGACCGGAAGGGCCGCCGATGCCTACAATTCAGGTGGGACAGGCGCGCCCAGTTGAATGCCGCTGCCGGGAAAGGAAACAGCCGAATCCGGGCCAGCGCCAAGGGAGGAACCAGTTGATACACGACCAGCGCAAGTTCGACCATCACCACAAGGATTTTCTTGACAGCGAGGAACGACATCGCCTGCTTGACGCAGAGGCGATAGTCAGATCCTTGCCACTCGCGCCGGACCAGACCGTGGGCGACGTTGGCTGCGGCACGGGGTTCTTTACTGTGCCCCTGGCGCAGGCCTTGCCGAGGGGCAAGGTCCTTGCGTTCGACGTGCAGGAGGAGATGCTGGCGACGGCCAGAGAGCGCGTGGCGCGCCAGGGCCTCACCAACGTCGAGATACGAGCCTCCCAGGAGTTGCGATTGCCACTGCCCGATGGCCTGCTAGATGGGGCGATGGCGGCCTTCGTTCTGCACGAAACGCAAGACCTGACAGGCCTGCTCACCGAAATGCGGCGCGTGCTCAAGGCCGGAGGATGGCTCGCCGTGTTGGAATTCCAGCGGCGGCAGGGCTCGGGCGGTCCCCCGCTGGCAATCCGGCTTAGCCCAGCCGACACTCTGGCGGCGCTCGCCGCCGCAGGTTTTCGGGCGATTGCGGAGCCGCGCGAGCTGAACGAGCAGCACTACTTGGTGCTGGCTAGAGCCCAAAGCGGCGGACCGCAGGTCGCGGGCGGCGCCGGCGGGGACATATCGCTATAATTACTATGCATACCGGAGTTCCAGGTGGCGCGCGTCTGCCCCGAGCGACCGAGCGGGCAGGTTGCCGCTCTGCCCGGGCGGCTAGCTGCCTGGCCTACCCCAGCCGGCACGGTTTATGCATGGATGGCCAAGCTGACGTGGAGGAGCGGACAATGCAGCAGACGGTGGCGCTGGACCCACTGCATCTGGTGGTTTGGGCAGGCATAGAGGAAGTCATCAAGGATGCCCGCCTGGCTGGTCTGATAGTGCTCGGGCGCGCTATCGCCAATGCTCTGCCAGGAGCGACGATAGAAGACAAGCTCATCGCTTTCGACGGCGGGACCGGCAATCGGGAAGTGATCCGCCGAGAGGATGGGCGCGGGCGTTTCGTGCGCGTGATTCGTGACGTGTTCACCGCGGACTGCTGCGGTCTGCCCTGGTCGCGGCACACCGCTGCCCTACTGGAACGCTACAACAACGAAGTGCCGCGCGGGGGGGCTGCAGTCCACCCGCTACATATCGTTTTGCACGAGGTCCATAGAGGCTTGGGGCAAATCATGGACATTGCCACCCGCGATCCCATCGGTGGCTTTCTCGTCTTCTCGCCGTACGGCCTGCAGCGCGCCGGCATCGGCGAAGAAGAGGCAGAGCGGTTACTTGGAGAAGGTGCGATCCTGTACTACGTGCAAGAGGAATAGCTGCTCATCCTAGATGCCGCCTCGACGAAACCGCCCCGGTCTTCCCGGGGCGGTTTCGTTATGCCGTCGGCTGGCACCGCTGGGTTTCGCGGGACGAACCAATCCGCTACAATTGCCCAACGATGCACTCCTTTGCTCGACGCAACGCCGTCCTCCTCCTTCTGGCGCTATTGGGCCTGCTGGGTCTGGCGACAGGGATAGTGCTGCAGGGACACAGCTTCCCCGTGGCGCAGGTCGAATTCCATTTGCTCGGTCCTGACGCGGAGAAGGCGGCCCGCGAGTATCTCCAGGCCCGTGGCTTCGACACCACTGGCTACCAGGCCGCCGTGGCCTTCGACGTGGACGATACCGCTAAGGGCTACGTGGAACGCCAGGTAGGCCTGGCGCAACTGAACCGGCTGGCCGCCGGCGACCTGAATGTCTGGCGCTGGAGAGTCCGCTTCTTCCGCGAGCTGCAGGAAGAGGAGTTCAGCGTCTACCTGTCTCCCAATGGCCGGCCCGTCGGCTTCTCGCATCAGCTGCCGGAGGCGGCACCAGGCGGCCAGCCAGAGCAGGCCCGGGCGCTGGCCAACGCGGGGGCGTTTCTGCGCACCACGGGCCGCGACCCGGGCGACTACGCCCTCGTCACAGCCAGCGCCGAGCAGCGCCCCGCGCGCACGGACTTCATCTTCACTTGGGAGCGCAAGAACTTCCACGTCGCCGACGCCTCGTACCGGGTGGACGTCTGGACTCAGGGCGACGACATCGGTGGCTACTTCGAGTACCTGAAAGTGCCGGAGGCCTGGCAACGGGCGGAGGCAATGGAGGCCAACCGTGGGGGCCTGCTGGCCAACCTGGGCTGGACGCTCACCTACGGTCTGGGTCTGTTGATGGCCCTGGTTGGCCTCTGGCGGTTGCGTTCCGGGCGCGTGCACTGGCGCTTCGCCCTCTCCCTGGCGGGCGTTATGGTGGTCATTGCCGTCGCCGTGGCCATCAACTCGTTCCCGCTGGTGCTCATCGACTACCCGACCACCTCCAGCATGTCAGCTTACCTGCTTGGTCGCTTGCAGTCTCAGTTGCTAAGCCTTCTGCCCACCGGAATGGCAGTGGTACTCGCGGGAGTTGCCGGCGACTGGCTGTACAGCCAGGTATTAGCGCGTCGGCTGGCGCCGCATCTGCTGTTTAGTCGACGTGGCCTGCGTTCGCGCGAGTTTGTCACCGCCGTGTTGGCCGGCTACGCCGTGGCAGGCATCTGGCTCGGTTACGTCACCGGGTTCTACACCGTGGTCTCCTCCTGGTTCCACGCCTGGTCGCCCGCGGAGCTCCCCTATCGCGACGTTATGACCACCCTGCTGCCGGCGCTGTATCCGCTCACGGTCGGCTTCGGTGCCGCCGTCAGCGAGGAATTCGCCTTCCGCCTCTTCGCCGTCCCGCTCTTGCTCTGGCTTGCCAGACGGTACGTCGTGCGGAGCGCCTGGGCCCGGCGCTCGGCGGCCGGGCGCGTGGTCAGTGCATTGGCGGTGCTGGGGGCGATAGTGGTGCCCGCGTTCGTCTGGGGCTCGCTGCACTCCACCTACCCGCAGCAGCCTTTCTTCATCCGGGCGGTGGAGGTCGGTATTATCGGCTGCCTCGAGGCGCTGCTGATGTTCCGCTTCGGCATCCTGGCGACCGTCACTGCCCACTACACCTACAACGCCTGCGTCATCGGCGGTCTCTTTCTGCTCTCGCCCGACTGGTACCTGCGCGGCTCGGCGCTGTTCGTGGTCTTGCTGCCACTAGCAGTGCTGCTGCCTGCCGCGGCCCAGCGACGGGCCCGGCGGCCCCTGTACGAGAACTCCGAGCTGGCGGAGGCGCCGGTCGAAACCACGCCGGTTCCCTTCGCCCAGTCCAGCCGGACGCCGGGCCGGGTGCTATGGCTGCCAGGCCGCCGTCAACTACGTGAACTGGCGGTGCTGGGGGCCGTCTGCGCGGCGTTGGCTTTGGCCTGGCAGGTGCCTCGACTCGGTGACGGACTGCGTACCGACTTGGACGCATCGCAAGCGGCGGCGGCGGCCGACTCGTCCTTGCGCCAGTTGGGGCTAGACCCCGGGCAGTGGGACTCGGCGACTAGTTTTGGCGATTGGAGTGTGGGCAATCAGACGGCCTATCTGTTGCGCCGCTTGGGCACGACGGAGACGAATCGCTTTCTGCAGAACGATCTGCCGAGCTACCTCTGGCAGACACGCTACTTTCGTCCCGAACAGAAAGAGGAGATCTCCGTGCGTTTCGATCAGCTTGGCCGCCTGCAAGGCCTCGAGCACACGCTGGCCGAGGACGCTCCCGGCGCCCATCTCAGCCAGCAGCAGGCCCTCGCGCTGGCCGAGGCTTTCGCTCACGGTCAGGGCAAGGACCAGGCGCTACGCGGGGAGCTGGTCACCGCCGCCAGCCTCGAGCGTCCCGCGCGGACGGATTATAGTTTCGAGTGGGAGACGAGAGACCCGCGTCTGGGCGAGGCCACCCTCCGTTTGCGCATCACCATAGCAGGAGATCAGATTGGCAGCTATGGCACTTACCTCAAGGTGCCAGAGGCCTTCAACCGTGCCCTCGCCAGCCGCAGCGCCGCGGACCAGGCGCTCGACCTGCTGCGGCAGGGGCTGCAGCTGGCGGTGTTCTTCGGCGCCTTGGCCCTCTTCGCCCTGCGCTATCGTAGGGGCCAGATCGACCCGCGCTTCGCCGCCGCCAGCGCAGGCCTGATGGCCGGCCTCTCCCTGCTGGGAACGCTCAATGGCCTACCCACGTTCTGGACCGGCTATTGGACGACCGTCGACGCGCCGGGCTACATCGGCTGGCGTCTGGTTTGGCTAGTACAGGGGATCGGCGGTAATTTCGTCTGGTATCTGGTCCTCTTTGGCGTTGGCGAGTCACTTTTCCGAGAGTTGTTCCCCGACGCCCTGCCGGTGGGCCAGCAGCTATGCGGACTGTTGAACGACGGGCGGCCCGCTTTGGCCAAGGGTCTGTCAGCACTGGCGATGGCGCCGGCGCTGTGGTTACTGCTCGCCGCCTACCGCTGGGCTAGGGAGGCCTATGCCGCCCAGTCCCTCGTGGCCGAGGCGACCGTGCCAGCCGGACTGCTCAACACGTTCGCCCCGGCCCTGGAGGTGGCTCGCGCCAACCTCTCGTTCTCCCTTTGGGTCGTGCTTGGGGCCCTGCCGACTACCCTCTGGCTCTACCGGCGCCTGCAGCGGCGCTGGGCCGTGGCCCTCGTCTGGGTCTTTGTGCTCACCCTGTTCTACGGTGGCCGGCCGGAGGAGTGGCGCATGTGGTTGGTGGAGGGCGCTCGCTGGCTGCTGTTCGTCGGCCTAGTCTACCTCGCCGCGCGGAGGTATCTGGGGGAGAATCTGGGAGGCTACGTCCTGGCACTCTATACACTCCTGGCGGGACGCGATGCTTTGTCCCTCCTGCAACAGGATCAGCGGTGGTACTGGCTCAATGGCACTATTGCCTTAGCCCTGGCATTGGCGCCGGGACTGCTGCTCATCCTGGTTTCGTTTGTTCGCCAGATGGCGACCCGACGAACGGCCGGTGTGACCTAGCGGACGCGCGGTCCGTCGACTTTGCGCCGTTGCATCGCTGCCGCGGAGTCACTATGCTTGAGACATGGAAGAACAAGAGAGCGAAGTGACTGTGCGCCCGGCGCGGCCCGCGGACCGCGCGGCGGTGCTTGCCTTTTGCGTTGACACCTTCTCCTGGGGAGACTACATCCCCGAGGTGTGGGATCAGTGGCTGGCTGATCCCAACGGTCAGCTGCTGATTGCCGAGGTAAGCGGCGTGCCGGTTGGCCTGCAGCACGTGGCCTTCTTGACGCCCGGCGAGGGCTGGCTGCAGGGCCTGCGCGTTGACCCTGCCGTGCGCCGCCGGGGGGGTGGCGAACGCCCTCTTGGAAGCAGGCCTGGCGGTCGCCGAGCAGCAGGGCGCGACGGCGGTGCGACTCTTCACGGCCTCTGACAACCAGGCCACGCAAAGAATGTTAGCCAGCGCCGAATTCCGTCAGGTCGCTGCTTTCACTCACCTGGTGGCTGACGCCGAGGCTGGGGTCGGCCCTTCACCGGAACGGGCGGTCGCGGCGGAAATCGGGGCTCTGTGGGCTCTAGTGCAGGACAGCCAGTCCTACCGCCTGGCGGAGGGTCTGTATTGCCTGGGCTGGCGCTGCGCGCACCTGACCGAGGAGAGGCTGAGACGCCTTGTGATCGAGGGCGAGGTCTCGGTGTTGCGTCAGCAGGGAAAGCCGGTAGCCGCCGCTGTCACCCTGCCCGCCGTGCATAGCTGCGAAGCCGACCTCTGGGTGGCCGGAGTGTACGGCGACCACCAATCGGTGTCCCACCTCTCCCGGCTGCTGCGCGCCCGCTCGGCCGGCCTGGGGTGGAAATCCGTTTCCCTGCTCTCGCCGGACGTACCGGAGGTTGTGGCGCCACTGCTGACCGCCGGTTTTCACCGGGACCACGAGGAAGCGCCCGCGATGCTGCTCTACGAGAAGGAGCTTCACCCGTCATAAATGGCGGTTGCGCTTGCGGTAGTTGTTGGCGGGAGTCAGTGGAGAGTCGGCGCCGGGGCTAGCGTAGGCAGCCGCGAGCGATGTCCGCGGCCAGCCGCAAGCGCATCTCCCATTGGTCAGGCGAGGCCGACTGAGCGGCGGTCCAAGCCGCGGGGCCACCCGCCCGGGCTACCTCCTCGGGGAAGCGGTCGGCGGTCTCGTACTCCAGACCGTCGGCGACCGTGTAGGCCACCGTCAGGCCCGTCTCGATAGCCAGAGCCGGCCACTCGCCCTCCGTGCCAAAGCCCACGACGCGGGACTCTTGCGCTATCAAGTCCGCCGCCCGGCCCGACAGCCCGCAGGCGGCGGCACAGAGGTCCCAGTCACGGCCGAAGCGCAGCCCGAAGACGCGATTGGCCAGCGCCTCTGTCTCCCTCATCACGGCGGGATGGCTGGCGAAGGCGCGGGGGGTGCGACCGATCACGAGGTAGTCCACATTGCCAACGCGGTCCGGCAGAGCGGCCAGCTCCTGAGGATAGTGGGCAATCCAGTGCAGCGCGCGATCGCTGTCGCAGTAGAGGATGCGTTCGTAACCGGCAGCACGTGCGAGAGCGACGCCTTGGTGGCGGGCGGCGCCGACGCCCGGTCCGCTCTCGCGCTGCCAGCTCACGCCCAGGCGCGAGAGCTCACCCAGAGCCTCCGGGCGCGTGCCGGCAGAGGCGATGAGAAAGTGGGCGGCGAATAGGCTCTCCAGCTGGGGCAGGTGCTTGCCCATCGCGCGGAAGAGACGACCTTCAGGGTCGTGCATCAGGCTGACGAGCGCAACATCGGTCATTGCCATTCACCATGGGCAGAAGTCAGGGCTGCCGGTTCATGTGCTGGCTGGCAGTCGCATGCGGGCGCTGCCGGGGCCCGGGCAGCAAGGGCACCCGTCCTTGCCGCCCCGCCGTATGTCCTACTTCAGGTCCTTCAACCAGCTCAGAGATTGCTCCGAGGATCCTTCGGGGACGTATTCCAGGCCGATGTAGCCCTGGTAGCCAGCGTCCTCCAAAGCCTTGAGCACGTTGGGGAAGTTGATCTCGCCCGTGCCCGGCTGGTGGCGCCCCGGCACGTCGGCGACCTGGATGTGGGCGATTTTGTCCAGGTTGTTCGTCATCGTGGTGATGAGGTTGCCCTCCATGATTTGGAGGTGGTAGATGTCGTACTGGAACTTGACGTTCGGTGCCCCAACGGCGTCGACGATGGCAAAGCCATCGGCCGAGTGGTTGAGGAAGTAGCCCGGCATGCCGTACAGATTGATCGCTTCGACCATCACCGTAACGCCCTGCGCCGCCGCAGCTGGCGCCACTTTCTGCAACCGCTTGATGGCAATCTCGGTCTGCTTTCCCCGCGACACCTCCGGCACTCGCAGACCGACCAGGGTGTTGAACAGCTTGGTGCCTAACTTATCGGCCACTTTCAGGGCCTCATCGAAGGAGCGCCGGAAACCATCCTCCGCCTCCTGGCCGGGCAGGCAGAGATAACCCCGCTTGAAAGGACCGTCGGCCGGCACGTTCGGGTCGAAAAGATGCACCGTTAGGCCGTACTCTTCTTTCAACGCGAAGCATTCGTCCACGTCAATCTGGCGGGGGAAAAGGAACTCGAAAGACTTGAATCCGAGCTCGGCCGTCCTGCGCACTCGCTCGGCGAACGGGTATTCGGTGAACATCATCGACAGGTTGGTGCCGTATTTCAGCATCGTTGCTCCCTTGTCCATGCGATAGTCGCCGCAGCCAGCGGCCACCCGCCGAATTATAGTGGCTCGCCAGGCTGCTCCGCAAGTTTGCCGGCCGGCGGTCGAGCCGCCACCGCCGGCCGACCCCGGCCATTGGGTTATAATTGACTGGCAGCCCACTCGATGGCTGGCAGCCTGGAGGACGCTCGTGCAGCCTTATGAGTACTTCGAGCACACAGCGGACATCGGGCTGCGGTCCTTTGGCAGGGATGTGGCCGAAGCCTTTGCTAACGCAGGACGCGGGCTCAGCGCTTTGCTGGTAGATCCCTCCACGGTGCAGCCGCGGGAAGAGCGCCAGGTGACGCTGCAGGGCGGGGAGCTAGCTGAGCTGTTGGTGGAATGGTTGAACGAGATTCTCTTCCTGGCCGACAGCGAAGGCTTTCTGGCAGTCGATGTGGCGGTACACGTGGTGAACGAGCAGGGCTTGCGAGCCAGCTTGCGGGGAGAACGGGCCGACCTTTCTCGCCATCGCCTCCTGGGGGGAGTCAAGGCGGCCACCTACCACCAAACGCAGGTCCGTTGCGACGGCGGCTGTGTCGTGCAGGTGATACTGGATGTTTGATGCCTAAGGGAGGACACTCGTGAGCAAGCCCGGACGCCTCAAGAGGATAGACGAATACCGCTGGGAGCTGCCGACCACCTACAAGCCGGGTATGCGCGTGCCGGGTCTGGTGTACGCCGACGAGAACTTGGCGGCGCAGATCGACGCCGACCAGGCGCTAGAGCAAGTGGCTAACGTCGCTTTTCTTCCCGGCATCGTCGGGCATTCCCTGGCGATGCCGGACATTCACTGGGGCTACGGTTTTCCCGTGGGCGGCGTAGCGGCAACTGGCGTCGAAGACGGTGTGATCTCGCCCGGGGGCATCGGCTTCGACATCAACTGCGGCGTGCGCCTGCTGTGCAGCGACCTAAGCGAGGTGGGGGTGCGGCCGCGGCTGGTCAAGTTGACGGAGGCGATCTTCCACGGCGTGCCCTCGGGGGTAGGAGTTGGTGGCAAGGTGCGCTTGGCCGGCAAGGAGATCGACGAGGTGCTGCGCCAGGGTGCTCGCTGGGCCGTTGCCCGGGGTTACGGCAGCGAGGATGACCTGGAGCGCACCGAAGAGCGTGGTACCTTCTCCGCAGCCGACCCCGGCAAGGTAAGCGAGAAGGCCAAGCAGCGGGGCACGCCGCAGCTAGGCACACTGGGTTCGGGGAACCACTTCCTGGAGGTACAGGTGGTCGATCGGGTCTACCTGCCGGACGTGGCCCGTGCTTTCGGCATTGCGGGTACCGGGCAGGTAATGGTGCTCATCCATTCCGGCTCGCGCGGACTCGGCCACCAGGTCTGCGACGACTACTTGCGGCTGATGGGCCCGGCGGTACGCCGCTACGGCATTGAGGTGCCGGACCGCCAGTTAGCCTGCGTGCCCTTCGAGGCGCCCGAGGGCCAGGCTTACTACACGGCCATGGCCGCCGCGGCGAACTACGCCTGGGCCAACCGCCAATGCATCGCCCACTGGGTGCGTCAGGCCTTTGAGCAGGTGTTTGGCAAAGATTACCGCGATCTTGGCCTGCAAATGGTGTACGACGTCGCCCATAACATCGCCAAGGTGGAAACCTACCAGGTAGAGGGCGTACGCCGGCGCCTGGTTGTGCACCGCAAGGGCGCCACTCGCGCCTTTCCCGCCGGCCAGCCGGGACTCCCCGAGCCCTACCGCGCCGTTGGCCAGCCGGTGCTCATTCCGGGCGACATGGGCCGCTACTCATTTGTCGCCGTGGCTGGCGAGAAGGCGATGGCGGAGAGCTTCGGCTCCACCTGTCACGGCGCCGGCAGGCTGCAGAGTCGTTCGGCGGCCACCAAGAGCCTACGTGGCGTCGACGTGGCCGGTCGGCTGGCCAAGCAGGGCGTGGTCGTGCGCGCCAGCGGCGCCGGCACGCTGGCGGAGGAGGCGCCCGAAGCCTACAAGGATGTGGCCGATGTCGTGAGGGTGGTGGACGGCGCCGGACTGGCTCAGCGCGTGGCGCGGATGCGGCCCCTGGGCGTGGTCAAGGGCTAGAACTGGACAAGCGAGGAAAGCCGGTATTATACTGCCTCTGCGCTAGTGCGGCTTCCCGCCGGCCTACCCCATACATATCCCAGGCATTAGCGGTCGCCGAGTAAGCCACGAGGAGGAATGAATGCGCGCGTCCTACAATATCGGTCTCATCCGCGGTGATGGCATTGGTCCCGAGGTTGTCCGTGAAGGCATCAAGGTGCTGGAGCGCGTGGCGTCCGGTTACGACTTCAAACTGGACTGGCACGATTTCCCCATCAGTGCCGAGACTTACCTGAAGCGGGGCGTGCTGATGACCGACCAGGAGCTGGACGATCTCAGCAAATCGGCGGCCATCTACTTTGGCGCCATGGGCGACCCACGCGTGCCGGAGAAGGTCCTGCAGGGCGGGGGCATCCTGCGTCTGCGCTTCCACTTCGACCAGTATATCAACCTGAGGCCCGCCAAGCTCTACCGGGGCGTCGAGACCCCGCTCAAGGACAAACGGCCCGGACAGATCGACTTTCAGGTCGTGCGCGAGAATAGTGAGGACTTCTATGTTGGCCTGGGCGGCCGCTTTCGGGGCAGCGAGCACGACTTCCATTTGGACCTGAAGCGGCGGCTTTACGAGGCCCAGTTCTCCGTCAACGCAAAGGTAGAACCCGACGAGGAGTTGGGCTTCCAGATGGGTGTGATGAGCGGCACTGGCGCCGAGCGGGTGCTGCGCTACGGGTTCGAGCTGGCGCGTCGGAAGGGCGCGAAGCGAGTGACCGTCGTCGACAAGTTCAACGTGCTCAGCGATATCTACGGCGTCTGGCGCGACCGGGCCGACCTGGTGGCGAAGGACTACCCGGAAATCCAGTACGAATTCGCCTTCGTCGATGCCGTTACCCAGTGGTTCGTGCGGCGCCCGGAGTGGTACCAGATCGTGATCGCCCCCAATACTTTCGGCGACATTATCACCGACCTCGCGGCGGCGGTTGTGGGGGGCATGGGAATCGCTCCCGGTGGTAACATCAACCCGGAGCGCAAGTACCCCTCGATGTTCGAACCGATCCACGGCTCGGCGCCCAAATACGCGGGCCAGAAGGTCGCCAACCCCGTCGCCACCATTCTGGCCGGGGCGATGATGCTGGAATTCCTGGGCGAGGGCAAGGCTGCCAAAACGGTCGAGGAGGCGGTCGAGTTCGTGCTGGCCGAGGGCAAGTACCGCACCTACGACCTTGGCGGCTCATCCAAGACCAACGAGGTGGGCGACGCAGTCGCCGCGGCGGTCGATCGCATGGCAGGCAAGTAGCCAGCAGGTTGGTCATTGCTGCTGAGAGCGGCTGGGGTTGCCCATCCGCTCTCCCATCTCGGCGTTGGCGCCGCCTGAATGGTGCGGAGGGCCTGGCGTGGGCGATATCCTGAACCTGATCTTCATTCTCTTCCTGATCGCGGCTTTCGTCCCGATGTTACAGAAGTTGGTGCTCAATTCGCGCCGGCAGCAGGCCATTCGCTCCTTCGAGCGGCGACGCAGCTCGCGTCTGATCACGCTCATCCACCGTCAGGAATCGGTCAGCTTTCTGGGCGTGCCGATCGCCCGCTACATCGACATCGAGGACTCCGAGCAGGTCTTGCGTGCCATCAGGCTCACGGACGACGACGTGCCAATTGACGTCATCCTGCATACGCCCGGCGGTCTCGTGCTGGCGGCAGAGCAGATCGCCTGCGCTCTGGCTCGCCACAAGGCGCCCGTGACGGTCTTCATCCCGCATTACGCCATGTCGGGCGGCACACTCATCGCTCTCGCGGCGGACGAGATAGTGATGGATCCCAACGCCGTGGTCGGGCCGGTCGATCCGCAAATCGGCGATCCCCAGCGCGGCACCTTTGCCGCGGCTTCGATTCTGGCGGCCCTGCAGCAGCCAAATCCCAACCGGGACGATAGCACGCTCATCCTCGGCGACATCGCCGAGAAGGCCATCCGCCAGGTCAACCAGGCGGTTTTCGACCTGATCCGTGACAAGATGACCGCGGAGAAGGCGCGGGAGCTGGCCGACCTGCTCAGCCAGGGCACCTGGACTCACGACTACCCGATCAACGCCGACCAAGCGCGGGACCTCGGCCTGCCGGTGCGCGAGACAATGCCGGTGGACGTCTACAGCCTCATGGATCTCTACCCTCAAACGCAGCAACGTCGCCCCAGCGTGGAGTTCGTGCCTGTGCCTTACCGGCCAAGCGCGCCGTTGCCGCCGGGGAGAGACCGCCAATAGCGTTTGCTCGCTCGCCTTTTCAACGAGTGACGCCCGTGCTAACATTGAACTGCAGGCAAGACCGGGCGGATAGTTCCCAGGAGGCTTGGATTGGCAGGGCCGGGTGCTCCCTCAGGCCCCGAGGGTCAGGACGACCCACAGGTCGTGGCGCCGCAGCTGTTATGGTACGCTACGGTGGCTGTCAGCCTGCTTGCCGTGTTGCTGCTGGCGGTCGGACTGCCTGGAAGGTACGGGCTGCCTGTCGTGGCCTTAGTCGTCTCGTCGCCCACGCCGGTGCCGACACCCAGCGTTGGCGCGACGCCCACTGCCCGCCCTGCCTTGGTCGTGTTGCCCACACCAAGCAGCACCCCAACGATCACGCCCACGGCGGCACCCCAGCGCTACAAGATTGGCAACACGGGCGGCGATGGCGCGGCTGTCAGACAGACCCCCAGCAAGACCGGGACGCTGCTGGCCGGTTGGCCGGACAATACAATACTGGTCGAGGCTGGCCCGGACGTCACGGGCGACGGCGTCACCTGGAAGAAGGTGCGCGACCCCCGAGGCAACGTGGGCTACGCCCAGGCGCAGTACCTCTTGCCGGTGCCCCCGGGTGGCTAGGTAGGCGCGGCCGTGCTTGCGCCAGTCGCCACCGAAGGTTAGAATCCCCTTCCGGCAGGTAATTGCAGTGCAAATCATTCCCGCGATCGACATTCGAGACGGTAGGTGCGTGCGCCTCTGGCAGGGCGATTATGCTCAGGAGACTGTCTACGCCGCCGACCCCGCCGCTGTCGCCCTGGCCTGGCAGGGAGCCGGCGCCAAGCGTCTTCACGTCGTGGACCTCGACGGCGCTGCCGGCCGAGCCGGCGCCAATGCAGCTGCTATCATGGCTTTGGTGCAGGCAGTGGAGATACCGGTAGAACTGGGCGGCGGCCTGCGCCGGGAAAGCGACTTGACCGCGGCCTTTGCGTTGGGCATCGACCGCGCCATTCTCGGCACGGTGGCCGTGGAGAATCCCAACCTGGTGGAGTGGGCTGTGGCTCGTTTTGGCGAAGGCATTGCCGTGGGCATCGACGCGCGCGAGGGATTGGTAGCGACGCGGGGCTGGAGAGAGACATCGGCAGTGCCCGCTCTCGCTCTGGCCGGCAGGATGGTCGGACTCGGCGTGCGGCGGCTGATCTACACCGACATTGCCCGCGACGGAACCCTCGCCGGTCCGAACGTGGGCGCGATGGCGGAGATGGCGCGTGCGGTGCCGGTGCCTGTGATCGCTTCCGGCGGCGTGTCCAACCTGGCTGATTTGCTCGCCCTGGCCGAGACGGGGGTGGAGGCAGCGATCGTCGGTCGCGCGCTTTACACCGGCAAGATCGATTTGGTGGAGGCGCTTGGCGCGCTGGGAGCGGAGGAGTATGCTAACTAAGCGGATCATACCCTGCCTGGACGTGACTGAGGGCCGGGTGGTCAAGGGCACGCACTTCCTCAACCTGCGCGATGCCGGCGACCCGGTGGAGTTGGCCGCGTTCTACAATCGGGAGGGCGCTGACGAGCTGGTGTTTCTCGACATAACAGCCAGCAGCGACGCCCGCGAGACAATGGTACATATTGTGGAGCGCACGGCCGATACCGTATTCATCCCCCTCACCGTTGGGGGCGGTCTGCGTAGCCCGGAAGACATCAAGCGGATTCTGCGCGCGGGTGCGGACAAGGTGTCCCTCAACACCGCTGCCGTGGCCAACCCGGAGCTGATCGCCGCCGGGGCCGAGCGTTTCGGCAGCCAGTGCATCGTGCTGGCCATCGACGCCAAGCGCGTGCCGGGCTCGGACCCACTGGCCTGGGAGGTGTACACTCACGGCGGGAGGCGGCCGACAGGCATCGACGCCGTGGAGTGGGCGCGCCGCGGGGTAGCCCTGGGGGCAGGCGAGATACTGCTTACCTCTATGGATGCGGACGGCACTTTGGCAGGCTATGACCTCCAGCTGACTGCCGCCATCTCCAACGCCGTGCCTGTGCCGGTAATCGCCTCCGGGGGCGCCGGTGGCCTTGAGCACTTGCGCAGTGCATTGACGACCGGCCGGGCCGACGCCGTTCTGGCGGCATCCATCTTCCACTACGGCACCTACAGCGTCAGGCAGGTCAAAGAGTACCTTGCCGGCTGCGGTATCCCGATAAGGCTCTGAAAGCGGGGCTAACGCATGGACGTCAAGTTCGACGACAAGGGACTGATCCCCGCCATTATTCAGGATGCCCAGACACTGGACGTCCTGATGGTGGGCTATATGAACGAAGAGTCGCTGCGGCTGACTCTCTCCTCCGGCCAGGCCTGGTTCTGGAGCCGTAGCCGGCGCGAGTTGTGGCACAAGGGCGCCACCTCCGGCAACTTCCTCAACGTGCTCGAGGTGCGGCTGGACTGCGATGGAGACGCGCTGGTTGTGCTGGCCAACCCGGTTGGGCCTACTTGCCATACCGGGGCGCGCAGCTGCTTCTTCAGAGGACTTGGCCAGGGTCTGGAGGCTGAGCCGCTCTCTAAATAGGATGGGGAGAAGCGGTTGACAGTATCCTCGCGCTGGCCTTAGACTGAGACAACCGCGCGGCAGTGACCGCGCGGTTTAAGATGCCGTGTCCGACACTCGTCGGGCATCGACAGGGGTTTGCCGATGCCACAGCCTACCACCGTCGACTTCGCCCTCTTCGTGATCTTTCTTGCCGTTCTTATTCTCCCCTTCATAGTCAGACTGGTCGAGCACAACCTCGAGGTGTTTCTATTCGTCATGGGTGCTCTGGCCGTCACCGTCACCGGCAAGTGGGATTTCGACCTCGTGCAGCTGGCGGCTGAGGAGCCTGTGCAGAAGGGCATCGTACCCGCAGTCCTCATTGCCGGACTGCTCTTCTACTACGGGAGGCACTGGTTCGAGGGAGCCATCAACACAATCCTGGCTAGGGTGCCCCTACGCCTTGTCCTTTTCGGGGTCACCATCATCCTCGGTTTGGTCGCCAGTCTCATTACCGCCATTATTGCTTCTCTCCTGCTAGTCGAGATCGTGAATCTGATGCCCCTGGCGCGCCGGGACAAGATCAATCTGGTCATAATCGCCTGCTTCTCCATTGGCCTGGGCGCCGTTCTCACTCCCTTGGGCGAGCCGCTTTCCACCATCGCGACCACCAAGCTGCAGGGGCCTCCTTACAACGCCACCTTCTGGTATCTGGCGGATCAGCTGGGCATTCTCATCGTCCTAGGCGTCGCCGCCTGCGGTTTGCTGGCCGTTTTCTACGTGGGTGGAAGGTCGAAGGCCCGGGCGGCGCAGCTCGCGGTCGAGGCGGTTGAGCTGGAAGCGCATAGCGGTAGCGGGCTGCGCGACGTAATCATGCGGGCGGTGAAGGTCTACGCCTTCGTGGCGGCGCTGTTCCTGCTGGGCGCGGGCATGGAGGTCATCATAAGCAAGTACTTCATTCAGGTGCCGGCGACCGTCCTCTACTGGGTCAACATGGTCTCGGCGATTCTGGATAACGCTACGTTGACGGCCGCGGAGATCGGCCCTTCGCTCAGTCAGTCCCAGATCAATGCGGCCCTGATGGGGCTGCTCGTCTCCGGGGGCATGTTGATCCCTGGCAACATTCCCAACATCATCGCCGCCGGCAAGCTGGGGATCACCAGCGGCGAGTGGGCGCGCCTCGGTCTGCCCCTGGGAATTGCCCTGAACGTCATCTACTTCGTGACGATCTTCCTTCTGGGCTTCAACCCCCGGCTGGGGCTGTGAACGATCTAGTGACTCCCCGCCAAGAAGCAGGTTACTAGGGTTTACTCTCGTGGGTTGCTGGTGTGGTCGCGCCCGGCGAACCTTGGACCAGATGGGACAGACCGGCGAACTGGTGGTAGAGCCACATCGTGAGGTCTTCTTCCCCGATCAGCTTGCGCAACAGTTCTGCCCGTCGACTTCGCTCTGCCGGGGGCATGGTAAGGCCATCGTAGAGGGCCTGGGCGGTCCCCTCCAGGTCGGTAGGCGTCACCGCCAGTGTGGCGTCGTGCAGCTGTTCGTAGGCGCCGGTCCCTTCCGAGAGGACGAGGACTCCATCCCTAGTATTGACTACCGGCCCTTCTTTGGCCACCAGGTTCATGCCGTCCACTATGGCGTTCACGAGAAGGACGTCGTAAAGGCGCAGGCCGGCTAGCGCCTGCAGGTAGTTGTTCTCTAGGAACAACTCGATTGGGCGCCAGTTCTCCCGAGCGTACCTTTCGTTGATCTGATTGGCTGTGGCCATCAGGTCGTCCGCGTTGCGCTGGTATTCGCGAATCCGCGCCCGGGCCGGGGTCAGGAAAGCCAAGAACTTGACTCTGCCAACCAACCCAGGGTGCCGCTGCAGTAGAGTGTCGAACGCCCGGAAACCTCGGACGATATTGCGGCTTGGGTCCACCCTGTCGACCCGGACGATGTTCAGCTCACCGGCCCGAGCGCGCAACCCTTCCTCATATTCGCGAACGCGAGGCGAAGCGCCGGTTCGCCGGATGGAGGCAACGTCGATCGAGAGGGGATAGGCGGCCACCTGCGTGAGACGGCCGCCGTAGTTGATGGTCTGCCCCTGCACGTCGACCTCCGCTTCCTCCAGGAAGGTCTGCACGGTGTATAGAAAGGCCCGGGCCGAGCGCTGGCTCTGGAAGCCCACGATGTCATTGGCGCAAAGGCCCTCGCAGATCGCCCGCCGCATCGGCGGAGGCAACAGGCGCCAGAAACTTGGCGACGGCCAGGGCACGTGCACCATGTGCAGAAGGCGCACGTCTGGCGCTGCCTCGCGTACCAGCTTGCCCACCAGATACAGCTGGTAGTCGTGCAGGATAACGAAGCGGGAGGCGTCCTCGCGCCGCAGCTCCTCCAGGATCGCCTGGCCGAAGGCATTGTTCACGGTCACGTAGCCGCTGTGCCAGGCGTCGTAGGTCGAGGCATCGATGTTGGGTGTATAAGGTGCGTTCCACATATTGTGCTGGAGAAACCAGAGCAGCGGGTTACTGACGACGTTGTAGTACTTATGGTAGGTGTTTCGCGAGCAGACAACCAGGCGCACGTCTATATTCAGGCCGGGCAGGCTCGGCTTGAGCGCTGCGCCGGCCGCGGCCTGGACGGCTCTGCGATCGGCCTCGCCCATGGCGCTGGCGATCCAGGTCATCTTGCCTAGTTGGCCGACCGGACTCAGAGCCGCGACCAGCCCGCCCCTGCCCCGCCGGGGTAGCAGAGCGCCATCCGAAGCGAGGTCGTACTCCACCGGGCCCCGATTGCTCGCGACGATGAGTCGTCGTTCGCCAAGCAGCTCGCGGCACAAAGCGTGCAGACGGGCGCGATGCTCGACTTGTGGGTCTTTTGGCAACGTCATGTGGGAACTTGTACCCCCAAACAATGTGCTGGGCAGCACTATCTGCCGGAGAAATTAGCATGCTGGCAGGCTATAGTCAACCAGCTAGCTGAGGGGGTGAACCAGAGTGGCGAATGCCTGGCGCTGCCGGTGTCAGAGGTTACTATTCTGCCGAGAGGGCAGTGATGGCTTGGCGGATCGCTTCCCGCTCGTTGTCGTATGAGGCCTGTTCGACCGCCTGGGTGGCGTCGAACCACTGGACCTGGTCATACTCGCTGTCGTGGTAGGCAATGTCCCCGCCGACCGCCTCCATCAAGAAATAGTGGACCGTCTTGTGGAAGCGAGTGCCACGGCTGAAGAACCAGTACTCGATAGAGTCGAGCGGCCTCACCAGGCGCGCGATTAGCCCAGTCTCTTCCCGCACCTCGCGCAGCGCGGTCTCTTCTGTCGTCTCGCCTTTGAGCGGGCCTCCTTTGGGCAGCCCCCAGACGTTGCGCTCGCTCTGCCCGACCAAGGCGATTTGCCAGCCGTGATCGTGGTGCCGGTAGACGATGCCGCCCGCGGACACTGTCTGTGCCGTTCTAGGTCGGGCCACGCTCCGCTCCTACGCCAGGCCGCGCGCCCTCAGGGTAAGCAAACCGACGATGGTCTTGGCGTCGATAATCTCGCCACTTTCAACCATCGCCAGCGCCTCCTCCACGGGCACGGGCACAATCTCAATTATCTCGTCTTCGTCCGTACGGGCTCCACCTTGGCTCAGCTCCCGGACGAGGAAGACCTCAATGAACTCGGTGCAGAAACCCACGGCGGAATAATAGCCCGCGAGTCGCTCGACCTTGCCGGCGGTCAGGCCTGTCTCCTCCCGTAGTTCCCTGTGCAGGCACACTTCCACCGGCTCACCCGCTTCCCGCGTCCCGGCAGGGATCTCGAGGAGGTAGCGCTCGGCCGGTTTGCGATACTGGCGGACGAAGATAACGTTGCCCTGCTCGTCCAGTGGCAACATCGCGACTGCCCCACGGTGCTCTACTATCTCGCGTTTCGTCGTCTGCCCGTCCGGCAATCGTACGGTGTCCACCCGCAAATCGATGACCCGTCCCCGGTACACGTACCGCGATTCGATTGTCTGCTCGGGCGAGGCCTGGTCTGGCACGTTCTACCTTCCTGGCGCCGCGTGCGCGGCTCCTGCTGAATGCGCCGCGGGGGTCAATTCATGCAAAAGCGCGACCTCGTCGCAATTGGGGAACTTGGGACAATGGAAGCATTCCCCCCAGACTTTCCTGGGCAGATGGCTCACGTCGACGCGGCGAAATCCGGTGCGTTCGAAGAAATCCGGCTTCAACGTAAGGGTGAACACCCGCGCGAGGCCCAGCTCTCGGGCCTCGGCCAGGCAGCGGTTGACCAGGGCGCGGCCGAGGCCACGGCGTCGCAGGGTCCCCACCACGGCCAAGGAACGTACCTCCCCCAGGTCCTCCCAACAGATGTGCAAGGCGCAGCAGGCGACTGCACGTTCTTCTATCTCGGCGACGTAGTAGTCGCGCAAGTTCTCGTAGATGTCGCTAAGAGCACGTGGCAGCATGTCGCCCTGATCGGCCAGCTCGTTGATCAGCCGATGCATAAGCACGACGTCTTGGATTCTCGCTTTGCGGATGAGCCAGTCTCTGTTAGCTTCCGTCATCTGGCGTGCGCGCTCCCTAGGCGCCGGTACTGGCCGTCGGGGCGCGATGTCTCTCCTTCCACTGCACTGCGTTGCGCAGGAGTTCCCCAGCGCTCAAACGCGCTGTCTCGCTGGCCTCAACCCCTGCCAGCATAGTTGCCAACTCCGCCACCTGTTCGGCATCGGACAACCGCTCCAATGAGGTTGCCGTGCGCCCTTCCCCGACCTGCTTGACGATGCGGAAGTGGGCGTCGGCGAAGCAGGCCACCTGGGGCAGATGGGTGACGCAGATGACCTGGTGGCGGGGTGTGAGGCTGCACAGCTTCTCGCCCACGACGCGCCCGCTCCGGCCACCGACGCCCACGTCGACTTCGTCGAAGATGAGGGTGCCTATGTTGTCGGCCCGAGAGAGCACGGCCTTCAGCGCCAACAGCAAGCGCGCCATCTCGCCGCCAGAGGCTATCTTCGCCAGCGGCTTCAGTGGCTCGCCCGGATTGGGCGAGATGAGGAACGTCACTCTGTCGATCCCAGTTGTATCGCAGGCATAGCGGGTCGCGCCAGCGGCCCCGTCTTCCAGGGGCACCCCTTCCGGGTCGGGCGTACGCTCCAGCGACACCTCGTAGCGGGCGTTACGCATGTTGAGGTCGCCAAGTTCGCCGCTTGCTGCCGCCGCTAAGGCCAGCGCCGCGCCGCGACGCCGATCAGACAATTGCGCCGCCAAGTGCCCGGCTGCCCGCACCTCGCTGGCCTCGAGCGCCAGCAGCTCCTCCCGCCGTTCCTCGCCATGGACCAGGGAATCCAGTTCGGCCGCCGACTGCCTGCCGTAGGCCAGAATCTCGTCGATGGAATTGCCGTACTTGCGTTTCAGGCCGTGTAGCAGCTCCAGGCGTTCCTCTACTTCTTGCAGACGTTCCGGGTTGAACTCGACGCGATCGCGATAAGCGCGCACCGTGCGCGCCGCTTCTTCCACCTGGTAAACGGCGCTGTCCAAGCCTTCGGCCGTCGCGCGCAGGGCGGGGTCGAGCTTGGCCAAGTCCGCCAATTGCGCCGCGGCATCGCCCAGGCGGTCGGCCGCCGCCGGCAGTTCGTCGTCGCCACCGTACAGGGCTCGGTAGGCGGCATCGGCGCCTGCTGCCAGTCTCTCCGCGTTGGCCAGCAGAATCCTCTCCTGCGCGAACTCTTCTTCCTCGCCCTGCTGCAGCCTGGCGGCCTCTATCTCGTTTACCTGGAAGCGGAGAAGGTCCGCCCGCCGGGCCAGCTCGCGCTCGTCGGCGCTCAGCTTTGCCAGTTCGCGACGCACTCGCCGCAGCTCGCTAATGCGGACTGCCAGCTGCCCCCGCGCTTCCAGCGTGCCGCCGAAGCTGTCGAGCAAATCGAGTTGATAGGCGGAGCGCAGCAACGAAAGGTGCTCGGATTGCCCATGTATGTCGACCAGGTATTGACCGATTTGCTGCAGAATGGAAGCGGGCACGGCCCGGCCATTGATGCGAGCCACGGAGCGTCCAGAGCGGTAGATGTCGCGGCTCAAGATGATGGCGCCATCTTCAATCGCCAACCCCTGCTCGCCCAGTAGCGAAAGTAGGTTGGGGTCCGCGCCGCTCTCTTCACAGGCGAAAACGCCCTCGACCCGTGCTTGCTCGGCGCCAGAGCGCACCAGATCGGCCCCCACCTTGCTGCCCAGGAGGGCGCTCACGGCGTCGATCACGATCGATTTGCCGGCGCCCGTTTCCCCAGTGAGGACGTTCAGTCCCTGACCCAGGGCAACGTGCAAACGTTCGATTATGGCGAAGTTGGCGATGTCAAGTTCTACCAGCAAAGCTCGACCACTTGCTTCAATGATTGCCGCCATAGCGCCCGGCTAGCGCAGCGTACGACCGATAAGCTCGTAGAAATAGCCTGGCGAACGGGCGCGAACGAAGCGGGCCACAAAGGGACTGGCGGAGACTTCGATGAGGTCGCTCGCCCCAACGGCTATGTCTACCTGGCCATCGATACTCAGCATGGCCGGCTGGGCGCCCACTATCTGTAATGTGACCTTGCTCGTTGGGGGCAGAACCAGGGGTACCGAACGGACGGGATGGGGACAGACGGCCGTAAGGATGAGGTCCGCCACCTGCGGGCTTACCACCGGCCCCCCCGCGGCCAGCGAGTAGGCGGTGGACCCGGTCGGCGTGGCCAGCATCACCCCATCGCCGACGAGCGTCGTGTAGGTCACGCCGTCGATTGCCACTTTGACCCGGATGACGCGCGGCAAGCCGCTGCGCGTCAGCAGCACCTCGTTGAGGGCGTCGAATTGCTGACCCGGGCTGGCGGCGATGTCGGCGGCGAGCGTGGCCTGACCATTGGCCAGCCACAGAGTGGCGCGCACCATCGAACGCTGCTCGAGCCAGTACTCGCCCTTCAGGTAGAGGGGCAGCTTATCCGCCATTTCCTCTGGTTTGAGCTCGGCTAGGAAGCCCAGCCTGCCCACGTTGATGCCCAGCTGAGGTACGCCGCTGGGCGCTGCCAGCCGCGTAGTGCGCAGAATAGTGCCGTCGCCCCCGCAGGTCACGACCAGCTGCCAGCCGGGGAGTGCCGCTAATATGGCCTCGTCATCCCAGGCCGGCAGCGTAACGACGTTGGCCCCTTGGCGTCCGATGATTTCGGCCGCTTGCCGCGCCACCTCACGCGCGTCTTCGCGCTTGGGGTGATAGACCACGCCGACGAAGTTGGTCACCCTGCGCCCTCTAGGGCGAAGACAGTCTGCCCCTCATTCACCACCGTATCCGTATCCTCCGCTGCCAGAGATGCCCCCTCCCTACCGAGCAAAGCTAGAAACTCCCGGTTGCCGGCCGGCCCCAGAATGGGCGAGGGCGTAGCGGCGTGGACGCGCCAGCCCTCCCTGCCGGCCCACTCCGCAAAGCGGCGCAGCACCTGCCTGTGCACCGCCGGGTCGCGTACCACGCCGCCCTTGCCGACTTGGCCGCGGCCGGCCTCGAATTGGGGCTTCACCAGGACCACCGCCTTGCCCGCCGGCGTGAGCAGCCGGGCAACGACCGGCAGGATGAGGGTAAGAGAGATGAAAGACACGTCCACAGTGGCCAGATCGACGGCCTCCGGCAGAGAAGTCAGGTAGCGGGCGTTGGTCCGTTCTATCGTCACCACCCGCGGGTCGCTGCGCAGACGCCAGTGGAGCAGCCCGTAGCCGACGTCCACGGCGTACACTCGCGCGGCGCCGTTCCGCAACAGGCAGTCCGTGAAGCCGCCCGTCGAGGCCCCGATATCCACCGCCACCGCCCCAGCCACCTGCAAGCGAAAGGCGGCGAGCGCGTGCTCAAGCTTCAGGCCGCCGCGACTGACGTAAGGAAGGCCGTGAGTGATGGCGACCTCGCTATCCTCAGGCACGGCCGTGCCAGACTTGTCCACGACCTTGCCGCCGACTGTGACTTCGCCAGCCATGATCAGAGCCTGGGCCTTCTCGCGGCTCTCCGCGAGCCCTCGTTCAACCAGAAGGCTATCCAGTCGCTTCTTTGCCATGTGCGCAGCTGTCCTAGGATATACTCGGCCTGGGCAAAAGTCAACCGCGCTGGCTGGCTGGCCGAGCCGTCGTCGCCGGCCCGGTTGGCGATTGACACGCCCGCAAAGCGTACTATATAGTACCATCCGCAATGGCGACAACAGACGAAGCCTCGCCTGGGGTGACGGTTCTCACGCGGCGCGGGGGCATTGCCCTGGCGTTGCTCGTTTCGGCCCGCCCCAAACAGTGGACGAAGAACGTTCTCCTCTTCGTGGGCCTTGTTTTTGCCCTTAAGCTGACGCACCTTGAGCTGGTTTCCTTGGCAGCGGCAGCTTTCGTCGTGTTCTGCGCCCTTGCCAGCGGCGTCTACCTGATCAACGACCTGGCGGACGTCGCCAAGGACCGCACCCATCCGCAGAAGCGCTACCGGCCCATTGCCTCGGGCGCGCTGCCCCGTCCAGTGGCGGTGGCAGCCGCGTCAGTGCTCCTTGTCGGCGGCCTGGTCGGGGCCTTCCTCATCAATCTGCCCTTCGGGCTGCTGGCGGTCGGCTACATCGGGCTTACTACCGCGTACACCCTGGCCTTTAAGCACATCGTCATCCTGGACGTCTTCAGCCTGGCCGCGGGCTACGTGCTGCGGGCGGTGGCCGGCGCTGTGGCGGTTTCCGTGCCCATCTCCTCCTGGTTGTACGTCTGCACCATGCTCGGCGCCCTGTTCCTGGGCATTACCAAGCGACGGCACGAGCTCGTGCTCTTGGAAGGGGAGGCCAGCAATCATCGCCCCATTCTGCAGGAGTACACGCCCGAGTTGCTGGAGCAAATGACGGCAGTGGTGACGTCCGCGTTAGTAATGGCATATTCGCTTTATACCTTCTCGGCACCCAATCTGCCGCAGAATCAGTCGATGATGCTGACCATCCCCTTCGTGCTTTACGGCGTATTCCGCTATCTCTACCTCGTCCATATGAAAGAGGCTGGCGGTAGCCCGGAAGAGGTCTTGCTCCAGGACAAGCCGTTGCTGGCGGACGGGATCCTCTGGATGGTCTCCTGCGCCGTCGTTCTCTACTTCTTCCGTTAGGTCGTGGGAATGGCACGCGCCTGCGTGGTCTTCAGCCCAGCGGCCGGTAACGCTGTTGCCGCGCCTGTCCTGGAACAGCGTCTGCGCCCGCTAATCGCCGCCGGTTGGCAGGTGCAGCTGGTGGAGGCGAACGACCCCGGCGAGGCGAGCCGTTTGTCGCGCGAGGCCGTGCAGGCCGGCGCGGAGATGGTGGTCGCCGCGGGCGGCGACGGTACGCTCAACGAGGTATTGCAGCCGCTCGTGGGCACGAAAGTGGTTCTGGGGGTACTTCCGCTCGGCACGGTCAACGTCTGGGCCCGGCAGGTGGCCATTCCCACGGACCTGCCTGGCGCCGTGCGGGTGCTCCTAGAGGGCCGGGTACGCCAGGTAGACGTGGGCCAGGCCGGACAACGCTTCTTCTTGCTGATGGCCGGCATCGGCTTTGACGCCGAGGTTACCCGCCACATTCGGCCACAGGCTAAGCGGCGATTGGGCATTCTCGCCTACATAGTGGCCGGGGTGGCGGTGGCGCTGAGCTACGTGGGTCGGCGAGTGGAACTCAACGCCGACGGCGTGCGCCGGGGCTACCGGGCCCTGCTGGTCGTGATTGGCAACAGCCGGCGCTACGGCGGCCCGGTGAACGTGACCACTCAGGCGCGTTTGGATGACGGTCTTCTGGATGTCTGCGTTTTCAAAGGCACCGGTCCCCTGCGCGCCGCCTGGCACGTCTTCCTGGTGCTGCTGGGCAGGCACGTGCACGACCCGGGGGTAGATTACTTCCAGGCCCGTCGTCTCACGGTATCAGGCGATTCGCCGCTGCCTGTACAGGTGGACGGTGATACAATGGGCGAGACGCCGATGGCCTTCCAGGTGAGGCCACGGGGTCTGAATGTGCTTCTGCCAACTGGGGTGAGCGCGGATCTATTTGCCGAGCAGCCGGCGGAGCCAACCTCGACCACTGTCCGGGGAGGTCGTTGATGTTACGCACCAAGATCGTCTGCACGATCGGGCCGGCGAGCGGCGGCGAGGCCGTGCAGCGGGAGATGATCGCCGCCGGAATGAACGTGGCCCGCCTGAACTTCTCCCACGGCGACCACGCGACTCACGCCACGTACATCGAGGGCTTGCGCCGGGTCGCCGCCGAGCTAGGCGCCAATCTCGCCATCCTACAGGACCTGCAGGGTCCTCGTTTGCGCGTGGGGATCCTGGCCAGCCCCCAGGTCGACCTGAAGGCCGGCCAGCAATACATTCTCACGACCCGCCCGGTGATTGGCAATGACGAAGAAGCCTACGTAGAGTCCGTAGACCTGGCGCGGGACGTGAAGGCGGGCGATGCCATCCTGATCGACGATGGCCAGCTGGAGCTGCGGGTGGTCCGCACCTCCGGCAAGGACGTTGTCTGCGTGGTCGTGATAGGTGGGCCCCTGCGGCCCCACAAGGGCATCAACGTGCCCGGCGTGGTGCTCAGTGTGCCGGCGATCACGGACAAGGACAAGGACGACCTTGCCTTCGGCCTGGAGCACGGCGTGGATTTTGTAGCCATGAGCTTCGTGCGTTCGGCCGAAGAGGTGCGGGGGTTGCGCGATCTAGTCAGCCAACTGGGCGGCAGTGTGCCGATCATCGCCAAGATCGAAAAGCACGAGGCCGTCGACCGCTTTGACAAGATCCTGGCGGCGGCAGACGGCGTGATGGTAGCCCGCGGCGACCTCGGCGTCGAGACTGCGCCGGAGCAGGTGCCCGTCGTACAGAAGATGGCTATTGCTAAGTGCAACGCGGTAGGCAAACCCGTGATCACGGCGACGCAGATGCTGAACTCGATGGTCGAGAACCCTCGGCCAACTAGGGCGGAGGCCAGCGATGTGGCCAATGCGATCTTCGACGGTACCGATGCCGTGATGTTGAGCGCCGAGACCTCGGTGGGCAAGTACCCCGTGGAGTCGGTGCGCATGATGGCGCGTATCGCGGGCCGGGCGGAGCAGGCCCTACCCTACGAAGCGATGCAGGCCAGACTTTCGGCCTTACTCTCGCACAATATCACCGACTCCATCGGTCGGGCGACTGTCGAGCTGGCGGATGCATTAGAGGCCAAGGCCATTCTCACCATGACCGAGTCCGGCTACAGTTCTCGCATGGTGGCGCGCCACCGCTCGCCCAGTCCGATACTGGGAGTAACGCCCAACCCCCTCACCCAACGGCAGCTAGCCCTTTCTTGGGGTGTCACGGCCGTCTTGGTGGAGCGTTACCGGACGGTGGACGAGATGCTGGCGCTGGCCAATCAGATGGCGGTGGACTGCCAGGTGGCCGGGCCGGGAGATAAGGTCATCGTGACGGCCGGCTTGCCTATCGGCACCGGTGGTCGCACTAACTTGATCAAGGTGCAGACGGTCGGGGAGCCAGACTAGTCGCGCTCGGGGCGGCCGGACGGAGCCTACTTGAGCAGACTCCTGGCGACGATCACCCGTTGGACCTGACTGGTGCCCTCGTAGATCTGCGTGATCTTGGCATCGCGCATCATCCGCTCCACCGGAAGATCCCTCATGTAGCCGGGCCCGCCAAACACCTGCAGGGCGTCGGTGGTCACGCGCATGGCGGTGTCGGAGGCGAACATCTTGGCCATGGCGGAGAACTTGTTGATCTCCCGGCTCTCCTGATCCACGAGGGTTGCTGCCCTGTAAACGAGCCCCCGCGCAGCCTCAGTCTGGGTCTCCATGTCGGCCAGCATGAACTGGATGCCCTGCAGCTGGGCCAACGGCCCGCCGAACTGGACCCTCTGCTTGGACCAGGCCACGGCGAGGTCGAGGGCACCTTGAGCGAGACCCACTGCCTGCGCCCCGATGCCCGGCCGGGAGTGATCGAGCGTACCCATCGCGATCTTGAAGCCCTCGCCCTCGCGGCCCAGCAAGTTGGCAACCGGCAAACGAACGTCATCGAAGACGAGCTCGGCCGTCTTGGAGCCGCGGATGCCCATCTTGTCTTCGATCTTGCCGATGCTGAAACCGGGCCTATCCTTCTCTACCACGAAAGCGCTGATGCCCCGCGTACCCAGCTGGGGGTCGGTCATCGCGAAGACGACGTACACGTCGGCCAAACCCCCGTTTGTGATGAAACACTTGCCACCGTTCAGCAGGTACTCATCGCCCTGGCGCGTGGCCCGGGTGGCCATCGCCGCCGCGTCGGAACCCGCGCCAGGCTCGGTCAGCGCGAAGGCGGCTATCTGCTCGCCACTGGCCAAACGCGGCAGGAAGAGCCGCTTCTGCTCCTCGTTTCCGGCGATGAGGAGGGGGAAGGCACCCAGCGCCTGCACGGCAGGAATCAGTGAAGAAGACACGCAGGCCTTAGCGATCTCCTCGACGACGACGCAGAGAGCCAGGACGCCGGCGCCAGAGCCGCCGTATTCCTCGGGGATGGGCAAGCCCAGCAGTTCCTGTTTGGCCAGCAGTTCCTTGATGTCCCAGGGGTACTCGCCTTTGGCGTCTATCTCCGCCGCTCGCGGCGCGATCTTTTCCCGTACCAGCCTGCGCACAGTATCGCGGAGCATCAACAACTCATCGCTCAACTGGTACATCGCTTGCCCTCCCTTTGCGGCGTGCTCTGCCGGACCACAAGCCGGCCCTACTTCGAGTGTAACCAGCGCTGGCGAGGACTGTCAACGGGCGTCGAGTAGACGGTCGGCGCCGGCGGCGATCAGGGCCTCGGCCAGCCGGTAGCCGAGCGCAGCCGGATCTGCGGCGTCGCCAGACAGCGTGTCCCGCAGGCAGGGGTTGCCAGAGGCATGGGCCACTACGGCCTGCAAAGTGAGCAGGGCGCCGCTCACCTGGGCGATAGCCCCCACGGGGACGTGGCATCCACCCCCCAAGCGCTGCAGGAGGGCACGCTCGGCGGCAACCGCCGTCCTAGTCGGGCCATCGTCCAGGGGCTGAAGCAGAGCGTACACCGAATCATCGGTTGCCCGCGTTTCGATGGCCAGCGCCCCCTGCCCGACTGCGGGCGTGCAGACCTCGACCGGCAGTATTTCCGTGATCCGCCCGGCCATGCCCAACCGCAGCAGGCCGGCCACCGCGACCACTATGGCGTCGAAATCGATTACTGCCTTACGGAGCCGCGTGTCTAGGTTGCCCCGCAGGCTGCCCACTCGCAGGTCCGGGCGAGCCGCAAGCAGCTGAGCGGCACGTCGCGGGCTACTGGTGCCGACGCTGGCCCCCCGCGGTAGCGTGGCCAAGGATGCTCCCAGTCGGCTCACCAGGGCATCGCGCGCGTCTTCGCGCGGCGGGACCGCGGCGATGGCCAGTCCCTGGGGTTGCTCTGTCGGTAGGTCCTTCAGGGAGTGGACCGCTAAGTCGATCTCACAACGGAGAAGCGCCTGCTCGATTTCGTTGACGAACACGCCTTTGCCTAGTTGGGATAGCGGCTCAGCCCAGGCAGCGTCTCCCAAGGTCTTGATCGGGACAACTTCGACGTCGACGTCTGGGTAGAGGCGACGCAGCTGCTCGACCACCCAGTTGGTTTGCCACAGGGCCAGAGCGCTGGCCCGGGTGCCAAGGCGCAGATCGGTAGTCACGTCAAACGCTCCCGTCGAGACCGAAGAGGTCGCGCGTCACATCTAGGTAGTCGTTGTCGTCGCAACCGGACGCCGCCCAGTCTTTCAGCCTCTGGGTGGGACCGTGCAATATCTTATTGACGATTGCCGCGGTCATAGCCTCGACGGCCCGCACCTGGCGCTCGTCGAGAGGGCCCAGCGCGGACAGGCCCCTGGCCGTTTCCGCCTGGCGGACGCGCTCAGCCGCGGCGCGCACGGCGCTGATCGTGGGCACCACCGCCAGCGACCGTAAACGGCACTCGAAGCGGTCAACTTCCTCGGCGATTATCCGCTCCACCTTACTCAGTTCGCTTCGCCTGGCGCGGAGGTTATCTTCGACGACGGCGTGCAGATCGTCGACGTCATAAAGATGAACGTTGGGGAGGCCCTGCACGGCAGGGTCAATGTCCCTGGGCACGGCGATGTCGATCAGGAACAGCGGCCGGTCGCCCCGGCGCTCCATCGCCGCCGCAACCTGGCTGGCGTGCAAGACGAAGTGAGGAGCGCCAGTCGAGCTGATGACTATGTCCGCCTCCGCCAGCCCCTCCGGCAGCCGGGAGAAGTCGATAACGCCGCCGCCGAAGCGACGGGCAATCTCCTCCGCCCGCGCCCGAGTTCGGTTGGCCACGATCAAGGCGGTGGCACCGCAGTCGAGCAGGGTTTTGGCCGTTAGTTCGCCCATTTCGCCGGCGCCGATGATGAGAATGCGCCGCTCCCGCAGGCTGCCGAAAATGCGCCGCGCCAGCTCGACTGCCGCGTAGCTCACAGAGGCGGCGCTGCGGGCAATGCCAGTCTCGCTCCGGGCCCGCTTGCCGACGAAGATGGCGTGCCGGAAAAGCGCCGACAGCACCGTCCCGGCGGCGCTTGCCGCCAGTGCCTGTTCGTACGCTGCCACAACCTGCCCCAGCACTTGTGGTTCGCCGACGATAAGAGAATCCAGCCCGCAGGTGACGGCGAAAAGATGGCGCAGCGCGTCGCGGTCGCGATGCACGTACAAGTAGGGGACGAGTTCGGCCTGTCGAACCTCGTGGAACTGCGCCAGGAACGAGACCAACGTGTCCGCGAGGGGCAGGTGGTCGGCCCCCGCCGCGTAAACCTCCGACCGGTTGCAGGTGGAAAGGATCGTCGCCTCCGGACAGAGGTTGCGCAGCTGCTGAAGGGCCACGGGCAGCGTGCCGGCGGTGAAGGCAACGGCCTCGCGCACCGACACCGGTGCCACTTTGTGGTTCAGTCCAACCGTCGCTATCTGCACGCTATTCTGCCTTACCGTCAAGTGGCCCGGCAAGGCCACTACTCAGCTGTTCCAGGACGGCAAGCAGGCGTTCCTTGGCCCGCGCCTCGTCGCCGGCCCGCAGGCAGTCCAGGACATCAGACTCCAACAGGGTCTGCCAAACGCGCTCGCGCTGATTCTGTCTGGGAAATCTGGCCTTCACCTGCCCTCGTAGCTCCCCCAGCCAGGTGGCGAGAATGCCGTACTCCGGGCCATACTCGCGCTCCAATCGCTCCCGAATGGCGCGCGCCAGGGCGGGGCTGGCGCCGTCGGTGGAAACGGTCACAAGAAGGGGCCCTCGGCGAACCATCGCCGGTACCGTGAACGTACAGTGGTCTGGATCGTCGGCTGCGTTGACGGGCACGCCCAGCTCTCTCGCCTCATCCCAGACCGCTCGGTTCACCTCGGGCTGGTCGGTGGCGGCGAAGACCAGAGCGGCGCCTACCAGGTCCCCTCCCCGGTACTCGCGAATCGCCAGGTCGATGGCGCATTGTCCAGCCAAAGCCCGCAAGGCGGGTCCCGGCGCCGGGGCAATCACCTTCACTCTAGCCTGGCAATCCAGCAGCGCCGCAACCTTGCGGGCGGCAACATCGCCGCCGCCGACGACAACGCACAGCCGGTCGCGGAGAACGAGCATCAAGGGATAGTGGTGAGCCATAGGTTCGATTATCTTAGTCGCGCCCCCTGGTTGTGTCAATCGTTGGACGAGCTGGCACCATCTCCCCATCTCCTGGCCGGACTTGACACGAGAAAGTCAGTCTGTATAATTGGCGCGTTGCTCGGTGCCAAATGACCTGACGAGCGTAACGACCTTTGATTGGAGGGTGTATTGAGGAGGATTTGGAGAGAACGATTCGCGGGACTCCAGGAACGTGTGCGGGTGCTGGCGCGCCCGGGCGCGCATGGCTACGCCGCCATCACGGCGGTCGCCATTGTTGCAGCATCACTACCCGGCTTGGACCGCTCTGGTCTCTTCGCCGCCTCTGATACAGTCCCCACCGCCCCTGTCGTCGAAGTAGCAGCCGCCCCTCAGAGTCACCAGCTGAACCTGCCGGCACAGTCAAGCGGACCCGCGGTGGCCGACGCCCAGGCGCAGCCCGCCGCCGTCGAGCCTCAGCCAGCGGGCGCTGCCGACCGGGTCACGCCGAGCTCACGCGGGGGCGACAGACCGCCCCAGTCCACGCCTGCCGCCGCCGCGCCCCAGTCGCAACCCACTCTGCCTGCCGAGCAGAACCCGGCCCCGGCTCAGCAGTCTGCGCCGGCAGCCCAGCCGACGGTGAAAGCCGCTGCGCCTGTCGCTGATGCCAAAGCCACGCCAACCACGCCGCAGGAGAAGTTCATCGCCTCGCTAGCCGGTGACGCGCGGCAATCACAGCGCGAAAGCGGGGTGCCGGCGTCGGTGACGCTTGCCCAGGCGATGCTGGAGTCTGACACAGGTCGCAGCCAGCTCTCGCAGCTGGCGAAGAACTACTTCGGCATCAAGGCGACAAATGGCCCCGGCCCAGCGGGCGTTGTGACCATGGACACCTGGGAAGTGATCAAGGGCGCCAACGTGACCGTTTCCGCGGCTTTCCGCGCCTACAATACGGCGGCCGAGTCGTTTGCCGATCACGGCCGCTACTTGCGCGACAACTCTGTCTACGCCGAAGCGATGGAGCACACGGAGGACGCTCAGCTCTTCGCCAAGCTCATCCACAAGGCAGGCTACGCCACGGACCCGCAGTACGCGAACAAGCTGATCGCGCTTATGGATCGCTACAACTTGTACGCCTACGACCTGAAGTAAAAACGCTACTGTTATCGGCCGCTGTCACTCGTGGCGGCGGCCTTTTCCTCACTCTCGGTCGGCAGCATTACCCCCAACATTCGCTGCATTGCCATCGTGTGGCTACATATCCCAGACAGGGCGAAGAAATTACACGAGCACTGCCATCGGCCCTGGTCGAAACTAACTCGGTGGACATCGTGCGAACCGCGGAAGGTGACCTCGAGCTTCCGAACCTGGACCCTCTCGGGTTCTTGCGCATACCGTTTGGCTTTCTCAATCTTGCCGATCAGACTTGAGTTCATCAGCGCCTCCTGGAAAGATTCTCGCGGTAGCCGACTGTTTCTTCCCGGAACAATAAGGCACTAGGAGCTTGCCCCTAGTGCCTATATCTTCGATATTCGCTTGTAGGAGGGCGGCCCATAGCGCGACTCCTGCCAGAGCGATGCGGCCCTATCTGCCGCGATTATAACCGCAGGTTGTGGACCTCGTCAAGCGAGAAGGCCCATCTTTCCTCGCCCGTGTTTCAGGCAATCTCGATCGCTCAGCCTAAGGTATTCGGTAGGCCCTGTACTGACCGGCCAAGCCGGCCGGCAGCTGCACCTCCTGCGCTCCCGGGCCAGGCTTGTATTGACTCGCCAGGTTGGCCGGGAAGACCACCAAGTGAGGGTCGCCTGAGCTGACATAACGCTGTTCGGGATGCTGATCGAAGTAGGCGAGGTAGACCTTTTCCCAGTCCAGCTGCATGTTCGTGGCCTGGATGCGGGGCACTGTGTAGGGGTCCCAGTTCACGCTATTGGGCGTCACTGCTGGCCCGCCCGTTTCGCGCATCACGGCTTCGTTGTGGTAGTGGATGCCGTTCCACGTGCCGTCGCGATCCCAGGTGGGGTCCTTGGGCTTCATGCCGAGTGGCAAGGCCAGTACGCGCACGTTGTAGTTCGGCAGGTAGCTCCGCACGGCCTGCACTGCTCTTGCCAGCTGCTCGTCTACCGCCGCCTTGCTCTTCAAGAGGTCGAGGCGCTGGTGCCAGAAGGTGTGGTTGCCGATTTCAAAGCCATCGCTGACCAGATGTTGCAGTTTCTGCCCCTTGAGGTTCTCTTGGCCGAACAGATCGTGCGGATGGTCGGCGCCAGGCAGTACGAAGAACGTGCCCTTCAGTCCCCACTCGGGGTGCAGTTGGTGAAAGCGCTCGAGCATGCCGACGGCGCTCTGGGGATCGACTTGCCAGCTGCCGTCCGGGCCCTGAATGTAGTCAAATTGCATGGGGGACGAGTCGTCGAAAGTAAGAACCACCGGACTCGTGCCGGCCGGGATGTCGATGTGGTTCTCGACCAGGTCGCTGGCGTTGATGGGACGATAGCCTCTATCGTAGAGTAGGTTCAGGTCGTGCCAGAAGTTGGCATAAGACCTGGTCCAGCGCGACTCGGTGGGGCCGAGTAGATGATACTCGAGGATCATTACTTTGCCCAGCGCATTCGGCCTAGTCCGCGCCCAATCAGCGCCGAGCGGCGCAGCCGTGGCTGTCGGCGCTGCCGTAGGCGCGGCAGCCGCCGCGGGCGTCCGCTGGACGCTGGCAGGTGCTGTCTCGATGGGCGGAGCGGCAGGCCCCGCCTGGGCTTGCCGGCCGACGAGTGCCGCCGACTTGGCGGGAGTGCCGTTCAGTGATAGTACGTTGGTGGCACCGAGGCCAGCCGCCAGGGCGACGATCAGACCGAGGGCAACTAGCACGGCCGTGGAGAGCGAGCGACGAAAGTGCATACCTCTTGTCTCCTGAATGACCAGGAAGCACACGTCGGATCGCGGTGGGAGCCGGTCTGTGCGATCGAAAGGTGGGCAAGCCCGCGGTCCGCGCGGCGTGGCCTGGACAGAATAGCAGAGTCCGTTCCAGGTTGCGATCATCGGCCCGAGTCGATGGTTGGCGGGGACTTGCCGGCCCTTGGGTGAGATTTTGCGCGCAGTTAGGCCAGCCCGCCGGTGCTACCCGGCGGGCTGGCGGGGCTCAAGAGGCTGGCTAACGCTTTGGTGTGGGCGTTGGTTGGGCAGGCGGGACGGGTGTCGCCTGCGGCTGAGGAGTTCCCTGGGGTTGGGGCGTGCCCGGCGACTGGGGTGTCCCGGTGCCGACCGCCGGTACACCCGGAGTAGGTGTCGGCAGGGGCGGGCCGTAGTTCTCGACGTTACGCGCGGGACTGTAACTGCTCTTGACAACCATCTGGCTAAGAAGCTGACTGCCGTCCCAGACCTTGCGGGTTATGGAGCTATTGAATCCATCCTGGGCCACCTCGACCCAGACCACCTGGCCGGGTAGCAGGCCGGGATTGAACTCCCGAATCATCGTCGGGTCGGTCTTGACCACGTTGGTGATCACCGGCTCGCTGGCCTCGACGCGCCAGGTAGGCTTGATGCCATAAAGGGCGAAGTACATGTTTTGGCCGTCGACCCAGCCGGAGATGGCGAGCCAGCCGGACGTATTGTTGGTGAACTTGAAATCGAGGGTCTGGTCGCTACCCGAACCATCCACCGTGCTGTCGAGGCCCTTGCGCCCCAGGGGTGGCTGGGCGTAGCGCGGTATATAGTAGGTGTGCTCGGTGCGTTGGTCGATCTGCAGGCCGGCCCAGAATGTGGCGTGGAAGAGCGTCGTCGACACCTGGCAGATTCCACCGGCCTCCGAAAGCACCGTCTCGTGACCGCCCGAACCGGTGCCGATGATGCCCCAAGCCAGCTTGTAGCCATCGGCTAGAGTGGTGGGACCCAGCGCCTTGTTGAACGAGAACTGCTCTCCGGGCGGGATGACGTTGCCGTCGAGGCGGGATACCGCCAGACGAAGATTGTGCTGGCGCTCGGCGCCGGTGTCGCCGTACACCGTGGAGGCTTCGATGATCTTGTTCGGCAATTGAATGCTGGCGATATCAGAGCTGTGATACTTGGGCGGTTTCACCACCACCGCCAGCTGTACGGTTCGCTGGTCAGTGAGCGACTGTTGCGCTACGGCTTGCACGCTGGCGGCTACGTCGACACTGAGCCCATCCTGGCTCTCCGTCGCCAGCTGCACCTTGCCACCTTTGAAAACGAACTGCGCGTCCACCGGCGAGCGATTGATCTTCTCGGCCATCGTGTTGACGATGTTAGTCAGTTCCTTCGCATCGAGCTGGGCTACGGTCCTGTCGCCTTCGGGGCGGAACCCTAGCATAGACGTCAGCCTTGTGCGGTCGAGGACCAGCGTCTGGCTGCCGTAGGTAATAGTCAAGGGGGCCTGGAGGATCCGCTGGGCGCTATCCTTGGCAGCCGCCAATTGCGCTTCCAGCACGCGTGGCTGCGTCTCCGTGACCGGCACGTCTATGGCGGTGGTAGAGAGCGTAGCCAGAGTACGCTCTACGCGCCGGGCGGTTTCTGCCACGTCGAGCTTGCGCCCCACCTGTGAAGCGGATATCTCCACGGTTCCGTCGGGATGGACCACCAGGGAGGCGTTGATCACTGGGCGGTCGATCTCGGTCGCCAGATTGGCGGTCACAGACGACTGGCGGTCGGCGTCGAAGGACAGCACCGGGCTGATAGTCTGTGCCTTGCGCAGGAGGCCGAACTGCTCGCCCACGGCCTCCATGACGTTCCCTGTTCTGCCGGCGGCCAGCGCTTTGCGTACTGTGGCGTCGGCGTCGAAGCGAACGCCCAGCGCCCCTGGGGTCGTGCGCCACTCCTTGGTCCCATAGCGCAGCACCATCTCCGCCTGGGCGTACTTGGCGAACTGGGAGCTTAGCGCGGCCTTGGCCTCCGGAGCACTGTAGCCGCCGACATCCACCCCCAGCGAATCGATGCCCAGGTAGACCCGGTCGGCGTAGACTATCTGGTACATCACGACCGGTGCCAGCGCCAGCACGATGACCGCGGCCAGAACGAGCACGGCGATCCGCCTGGGGGAGAACAGTGAGCTGCGCCGCCGGCCGGCAGTGGGGGGCAGTAATCCAGTCTGGCCGAAACGTCGTGCCGTCCGCTGCTCGGACGAGAAGCTCCACCGATCTTTGCTCATCGAGCGTCCCTCAGATCTGAGCCCGCGCCGAGCCTAGGCGGCGCAGTCGCCTGGTTAGTCGGGCAAGCACGAGACGGTTTCCGCCTGCAACCAGGCAAGATAGGCTCCGTCTGCTCCCGCAACCGGCAGCCGAATTATAGCAGGGACTTGGTAACTGTGCATGGACTTGACAGTAGCAACTAAAGAAGAATAGCATTCTGGCCTAGTCTTGAGGAGCAGTACGTGCTCGTTGTCCTCTACCAGTTCGCCTTGCCACCAGTAGAACGATTCAATTGGCAAAAGGTTAGCACAGGCGGCCAGACGTCGCTCCACGAGCAGCCGCCCGATCCGACGGGCCTCCTCACGATTCGGGCACACCGTGTAAACCAGAATCATGCTTGGTTCGCTCATCGCCTCTTCACCCTGGCCGCGACGAAAAGCCCCCCGAGCAGCAGCGCCAAGAAGGTGCCGCTCAGGATGGCGCCTAATCTGATGGACCGCGGTGCGTAGTCCATCGTCACCACGTGTCTACCTGCCGGCACCGGCAGAGCGCGGAGGTAGTAGTTGCCGCGATACAGCGTGGCCGGCTGACCGTCGAGGGTGGCTTGCCAACCCGGGTAATACGGTTCGCTTACCACGAGCAAGGCGTCCTCGTCGAGCTGAACCTGGATTGCCAGGTGCTCGTCGCCATAGTCTGTGATCTCATACTTGATCTGAGGCTTCTGTTTGTCCGCGAAGCGCAGCCAAGCATTCCCTTCCAGCACCGCGGCGTTGCCGGGCGCGATATCCGGCGAGAGGGTCAGGCGCAGAGCGTCCGCCTGGCTGTCCGCGAACCGCACGTCCCTGGTTGCCCAAACCCGTGGCACCGGCCACTGCATCCGGTATACCCGCAGCTGCCCTCCCTGGCCCACGTAGTCCAGACCTCCTTCGAGGGCTCGCCGCGAGAGGGTGTACTTCACGTTGAGCAGCTGCCACAGCCGCCACTCGCTATTCGCCGATAGCAGGTCCAGCAACCGGCCCTGGAAGAAGGGGCTGTCGCCACCAATTAGATGAAGATCCACTATGTGTCCGTAGTTCTCTGGCAGGAGGTCGTGGTCGTCGGTCTGCACGCGCACGCGGAATTGCGGTTCCTCCTGGCGAGCGGCGGCATCGCTGGTCACGATGGCTGCGGCCTGAGTCGCGTCTCGAGACAGACTTGGCTGCTCGCGGACCAGCCCGCTGCCGGCATTGACCGCCCAAAGGTCAGCTACAACCAGGCCGACGGCTAAAGGAAGCCACCAACGCGCGGGCAGCGGGCGGGACAGTTGCCACCCCAACAGGCTCGCCCCTGCTGCCGCCAGCAGGGCAGCATAGACTACCTGGCTGGATGTTTGCTCGGGGTACCCGAGCTCTCTCGCCGTCAGCCCACCGACGAACAATGCTACCGGCACAAGCAGTAAGGCAGTGGGCGCGTGCCGCGCACGCGGCCCTGCCGCCAGCGCGGCGTAGCCGAGTCCTGCCAGCACTGCCAAGGCAAGCGAGAAGACTAGCATGGCGCGCTCCTGGTCCCGAAAGAGGGCGAAGCCGGGCGCCACTGCGTGGAGCAGGGGGTAGAGTGGCCCGTTGCCTCCCAGGGAGACCAGGCCGCTCACGACCGCGGCCGCCAACCAGAACCAGCGGCTGCCGTGGGTCCCTCGCCAACAGCCCACCCCCGCTAGAAACAGGCCCAGGATGCTCACGTACGGCGCGTGCTCGGCTTTCCAATCTGGCAGTAGAATGGCCAGCAGCGAGTCGGGAGCGTAGCCAATCGCGGCCTGGGCATAGGGCAATTCGCTACGGTTGGAAAGCGGAATGAATTCCGCGCTGGGTAGAAGTTGTATCGCCGACAGGCCGAGCACGAACAGCCACAGTAGTCCGAGACGCCAGGCACTGCTGGTCAGCCACCGTCCGACCCTCACCGCGGCCGAACCGCCGCCAGCGGGCCACGCCCGCAGCACTACATACGCGCTGACCGTGTAGGCGATGTACATAATGCTCTGCGGATGGCCGGCAAGCACGCACGTCGCCAGTGTCGCCGAGCCGAGCAGCAGCCAGAACACCGGGGCTGGGCCAGCCGCGCCGCGCTCGGCAAAGTACAGCGCTAGGGGCAGCCAGAGTGCTGTTTCGAGGATCGGCATCTGCTGCAAAGGATAGGAAGTCAGGAAACCCCCAAGCGCGAAGGCGAGTCCGCCAAGCAACCCGGCGCCACGATTGCGGGTCAATTGCCAGATCAGCAGGTAGCAGAACGTGCCGGCGAGGGGGTAGGAGAACACCACCCGGTACTGCAACTCCGCTAGGGTCAGACCATCGCTGCCAAAGATGAGGCACCACAGCAGCCCAATCGGGTAGAAGGTCGCGGACTGGATGTCCGCCAGCACGGGGTGTCCGGCGTACATGTAGGGGTTCCAGAGTGGTAGATGACCCTGCCACAGTTCCTGAGCGGTGAAACTGTGGAACGCGAAGAACTGATTGGTGAAATCCCCGGGACCGACCCAGAGGCGGGCGGAGGGATCGGGCGTCAGTAGTGGCCAGAAGAAAGCGAGGCTTATTAGCCAGAGCGCCCCGATGGCTACAACGTGGGCGGCGGTCCTGCTTAGGAGGCCGGCTGCCAATTGGCGGCACGGCGGCACCTCGGTAGTCCTGTCGCCTAGCGATTCACTGGCCAATTCGCCACATCCGATTCGCCTTCCGTCGCCTAGCGAGTGAGTCGGGGCCGATTCTATCACGCCGGCTGCCGCCGGACAATGCCATGGGCCCGCCCTCGACCGGCGCCGACTGACAGCCTATAATGGGCGCCACCCCGCGGTGACCCCGGGGCTTGAGGAGAGGGAGTGGATAGGAAGTGGGGCGCACGGTTCGTTGCTCTCGGCCTGACGGCTCTGGCCGCCCTACTTCGTTTCTACCATCTCGGCTATCACGACCTGCGGGGCGACGAGTCCTTCAGCATCACTTTCGCTAAGTACGACGTCTCCACCCTTCTCCAGCGCCTGAGTGTGGGAGAGCCTCATCCGCCGCTATACTACCTCAGCCTCAAGGCTTGGATGGAGGTGGCCGGCAATAGTGAGGTGGCTGCGCGCTGGCCTTCGGCCGCGGCTGGAATCGTGACCTGCTCTTTGGCCTTCGCCTTCTGGCGTAGAGTTGGCCATCCCTACTGGGGGCTGCTGTCGGCGCTGCTGCTAGCTGTCAATCCCTACTTGATTTGGAACTCGCAGGATGCCCGTATGTACTCGCTGGCCACTGCCGCTTGCCTGGCGGCCGCCTACTGTGGTCTGGGAGTGGCCGGGATCGGGCGACCCGCTCGCCGGCTTGACTATATCGCCTTCTCAGTTGTCGCCACTGTGGCGCTATACAGTCACTATGTCGCCGCGGTGGCCGTAGCGAGTGTGGGTTTGGTGGTGCTGCTCCGCACTTTGGCGAAGCGGCCCTGGCAGGTGGCGCCGGTCGTCGCCACAATCGGCGCGGGCGCGATGGCTCTGCTGCTGTTCCTGCCCTGGCTGGTGATTGGCCTGCCCGCGCTCGGCTCAGGCTACAACGGCTCTTTCAGCTCACCTGACCTAGGGACGGCGCTTAGCAACACACTCATCGTCTTCGCCGCGGGTGAGGCGCCGGCAGGCTCGACGCGGGTATGGCTTGCCTGCGGCCTGACCACGTTCGCTCTCTTGGGCGTCGTCTGGTTGGCCAGGCGGCAGCCGTGGGTAGGTGCCCTGCTGGTCGCCTACGCGGCGTTGCCGTTCATTGCCCTCTTTCTCGCCTCCCGGGAGAGGGCCGTCTTCACAGAACGCTACCTGCAGCTAGCGTCACCTG
>JAMCYS010000039.1 GCA_023473795.1 Chloroflexota bacterium
CCAGCTCGTGCCAACGAGTCTCTACCTCCGCCGACCACACCGCTACCACCTCCGATGCCATAATCGGCGACATTCTAGCCTACGTGTCCCTCTC
This sequence comes from Chloroflexota bacterium, assembly GCA_023473795.1. Lineage (GTDB taxonomy): Bacteria > Chloroflexota > UBA6077 > FW602-bin22 > JAMCYS01 > JAMCYS01. The sequence continues at coordinate 95 of JAMCYS010000039.1, forward strand.
TGTCCCCCTGGCGCGGAATCTTGACGCGCACCCGAAGCCGGGCAGTCAATTGACTTGCTCACAGACGGGTGTTATAGTCAACCCTGGTCCCCAGCGGCCGAGGGCAGGAGAGCGCGGCCAAGCATACTGGTGGGAGGAAGACCGAGATGGTACCCGTGGAAGCGCTGGCCAAAACGCCGATGTTCCAGGGCCTCAGCCAGAAGCATCTTGAGGCCATCGCCGAGATTTCGCAGCTCCAGGTGTTCGACACTGGCGCCACTATCTTTCTCGAGGGTCAGCAGGCCGTGCGCCTCTTCGCGCTCGAGGACGGCAAAGTGGCCCTGGAGATGAAGATCCAGTTGGACCCCAGCCAGACCCCGCGCCACACGATCATCGACGTGCTCTCGCCGGGCGATGTCTTCGCCTGGTCCGCCCTCGTCGAGCCGTACGCCTTGACGATGTCAGCGCGCTGCATCAAGCGGGCGACCGTGGTCGCCATAAACGCCGACGACCTGCGCAAGTTGCTGGAAGCCGACTGCTCACTGGGCTTCACGGTGATGGTCCGACTGGCAGGGGTAATCAGCCGGCGCCTGCACGACACGCGCGCGCAGTTGATCGGCGAGCGCGGCCTGGCTTTGATGTACGAGTCGCTCCGCGACAGCTGCTAGGGCACGAGCAGCACCTTGCCGGCGCGGCGCTCCGCGGCGGCGGCAAACCCGGCGGCGAACTCGCTTAGCGGCAGCTTATGGGTGACGACCGGCGCCGTCGGTATGGCGCCGCGCTGGACGAGCGGCACCACTTTCTCCCAGGTGCGATACATCTCGCGGCCGTGAAAGCCCCGGATGGTTGCCTCCTTCAGGCAGAGGTCCGGGCCCAGCTCCAGCTGGACGGGCTGCGAGGGCATGCCGATCACCAGTAGCGTGCCGCCTTTGCGCAGCATCTGGACGCCCTGGCGGAAGGCCTCGGCATTGCCGCTGCTGTCGAGAACGAGGTCGGCGCCCACGCCGTGCGTTAGCCCCCGCACCGCTTGCACCACGTCCTCGCGCTCCGGGCTCAAGCATGTGGTGGCGCCCATCGCCGCCGCCAGGTCCAGACGCAACTGGCTGCGGTTGGTGGCGATTACCTGAATGGCCCCCAGGGCCCGCGCTCCCGCGATCGCGAAGAGGCCGATCGGACCTGCCCCCAGCACGACTACGGTGCTGCCGGCGACGTCCTCGTTGAACAGCGGACGCACCCCACAGCCCAGTGGCTCGAGCACCGCTGCCGCGTCGGGCGGGAAATCATCCGGCATCCTAAAGACGCCCGCCGCCGGCACGACCATCTCTTCGGCGAAACAGCCGTCCGTGTCGCGGCCGACGATCTTGAGATTGAGGCAAATGTGGGGCTTGCCGAGATGGCAGACGTAGCAGTTGCCGCAGGGTAGATGGGTTTCGCCGGCGACGAGATCGTCCGGCTTGACGTTGCTCACGCCGGCGCCAACCTCCAGCACTCGTCCGCAGTACTCGTGGCCCATGATTCGGGGCAGGCGCATGCCCGACTTGGCCACTCGGGGTGCCCAATCATAGACGTGGACGTCAGAGCCGCAGATGGCGGCGACGTCGATCTTGACTCTTACCTCGCCCTCGCCGGGGGCGCGCGGAGGCACCTCCAGTAGCTCGGCGCCTGGGCCTGCCTGGGTTTTGACGACCGCCTTCACGCTCAACCTCCTGCCAAGTTTGCATTCAAACCCGAAGCTGGCGCTTCCGCCAGCCTACTTACTCGTCCGGGGTAGGGCCAGCACTCGCAACGGCCCACGCCCTCGTCGGGAGTTGAGCAGAAGCTGGCGCCACCCTCCCTGCGCTCCTACAACGGGGGCTGGCGCTGGTGCCAGTCGGTCGTGGTCTCGTAGGCGTGGCCCAGCGTGATCAGGGTCTCCTCGCCGAAAGCCCCGCCAATCAGTTGCAGGCCGATGGGCAGCCCTTCTCCGCTGAAGCCACAGGGCAGGGAAACGGCCGGCAAGCCAACCAGATTCACCGGCGAGGTAAGGCGGTTGTAGACGGACCGCAGCTCTTTGCTTTCGCCGTCGATAGTGATGCTGTCGGCGCCTATGGGCATGGCGACCGCCGGGATGGTGGGCGTGATCAGGGCATCCACCTGCGTGAGGGCCTGCTCAAAGTCGCCACGGATGACGGCCCTCGCCCGCTGGGCGTTGACGTACTGCGTGCCCAGCACCGTGAGGCCTACCTCCAGACGGGCCCGCGTTTCCTTGCCGTAGTCCTGCGGCCGTTCCAGTAACCAGCGCTCGTGATAGGCCGCCGCTTCGGCGTGAATGATTGGCGCGAAGGCCGGGTTGATGTAGTCGGCGTGGGGCAGCGAGACCTCCTCGACGGCCACGCCCAGGCTGGCGAAGTGATCTATCGCCGCTCGGACGGCCCGCTGCACGTCCTCCTGCAATCCAGAGAAGAAGTGCTGCTTGGGCACGCCCAGCCTCAGGCCCCGCACCCCCAGGCCCACTGCCTGGCGGTAGTTCGGCACCGGTCGGCGCACCGTGGTGGGGTCGGCGGCATCGTAACCGGCGATGGCCTGGAGGAAGATGGCTGCGTCCTCCACGCTCTTGCTCAGCGGGCCCATGTGGTCGAGCGTCCAGGAAAGCGGGACCACCCCGGCCTTACTGACCCGACCGAAAGTAGGCTTGAGGCCCACGATGCCGCAAAGCGAGGCCGGAATGCGAATCGAACCACCAGTGTCCGTGCCGGTGGCGGCGCTGCACAGAGAGGCGGCCACTGCCGCTCCCGACCCGCCCGACGAGCCGCCCGGCACCCGCGTGGTATCCCAGGGGTTGCGCGTCGGGCCGTAGTGCGGGTTATTTGTGGTGACGCCAAAGGCGAACTCGTGCAGGTTGGTCTTGCCGACGATAATCGCGCCCGCGTCCTGGAGCAAGCGGGCGACCGTGCTGTCGGCGGTGGCGACGCTGTCGGCCAGGATCTTGGACGAAGCGGTGGTCTTCACTCCGGCGACGTCGAAGATGTCCTTGAGGGCCACGGGGATGCCGTGCAAGGGGCCGCGATAATTGCCGGCGCCGATTTCGCGCTCGGCCATCCGGGCAGCGGCACGCGCCGCGTCGCCCAGCAAGGTAACGTAGCAGTTGAGACGCGGCTCCAGACGCTCCGTCCGTGACAGTACCGAATCGATCACTTCCACCGGCGAGACCTCGCGCGTGGCAAGGAGGCGTCCCAGTGCGCTGATTGGCAGGGTGGCGAGCTCTCTGGTGGCCATAGCCTACTCCCCCTGCGGCCTGTAGATGACCGTCGGCTCAACGCCGCGCAGGTCGAGTTCCCTTAGCCGCGCAGCGGCAGCGTGGAACGCCAGTATCTGGGGGCCGATGAAAGCGAAATGCTCGGAAGACGGGTCCAGGCCCACCATCCGCGCTAGACAGGGCAGGTCCTCTGCCCTGACTTGGGGATTCTGCGTCGTCATTTGGGGTATTACCTCCAGGCCGAGAATCAGACTGGGGCAATGGCAGGGGACGGGCGCTGGCCGGTGAGAGTCCACGCCCGTGGCCGAGCAGTCTGCCGCCAAGCCGATTATACCATCGGCTGCCGAGCGTGAACAACGAAGGGGTCTGCTCTAGGAGCTCTGACTGCCGCCCTTCCCGCGCTGGCGCCGACGCAGATACTCCTCGAGCTCCTGGACGATATCCCGGCCGCTGGGCAGGTTTTCGGGCGGTTCCTTGGGCTCTTCCTCTTCGGGCGGACCGAGATGCAGGCGTTCCTCCAGCTCGTGGACGTAGGCCTGCACCTCGGGATTGTCGGCCAGCGCCTCGTTCACCTGGTGGTCGAACTGCTGCTCCAATGCGCGCAGGTCAGAAAGGTCGAGTTCAAGATCCAGCAGTTCCCCGAGCGTCTCCAGTAGCGCCAACGATACTTTAACGTTGGGCGAGGCCGAAAGATAATCGGGAACGCTGCCCCAAATGCTGGCCGTGGTGAATCCTGCCCGGGCGAAATACGAGTTCAGTACGCCGGTGATACCTGTGGGGCCCTCGTAGCGAGTCGCCTCGACGCCGAGCCGCCGGAGGGTGTGCGCGAGGGTCGCGGAGTTGCTCGCGCCGCTCAGCCGCGCCGGCAGTGTGTGGGGGGCATCGGCCACCAGACCGCCGAGAGTGACGAGCCGGGAGACCTTGTGCTGCTTGGCAAAGGCGATCAGCATGTCGGTGAAGGTGCGCCACTTCAGTTGGGGTTCCACGCCGATAAGGACGATGTAGTCCTTCTCCCCGTTGGGGTCGATGTGGAAGTAGAATTCGTTGGCTGGCCACTCGATGCGGCGCTGCGAGCGCCCGGCAATACGCACGGTCGGCCTGGTCTCGGTGAAATCGTAGAAATCCTCGGGCTCGATTTCCGCCATCTTGCGCGCGGTCCATTCCTGCACGAGGAACTTGGCCGCAAAAGTCGCCACTTCCGAGGCATCGTTCCAGCCCGCGAAGGCAGCGATCATCAGCGGGTCGCGCAATTCTGGACGCTCGAAGACGCGCAAGTAATCCAATCTGGCCAACCTCCCTTATGTCTACACTGCAATTATAGTAGTATGGGCAAGCCGCGGGCCGCGGCAACGCCGCGGGCGGCGGCGTCAGCCCACTACCTGGCGGGAACCGGTGCCAGGTGTGTTCCCAGGTCGAATGCCTCTTGCATGGCCTTCGGATCGTGCGAAACCGCGCCTCTGGCGCCGGCGGTGACGTGCAACTGCCCTGCCCACTCCGCCTTCAAGTAGGCGATGGCATCGTCAAGCATGCCCACGATGTGCTGTGGAGTGCTCGGCGCCTCGTCGGCGAAGGCGGTGACCAGGGTCACGCGCTTGCGCATCAGCGCGCGCAGCTCTTTGGAGTGCACCGGAGCGTACCAGCGGTCGATGAACATTTTCATTTGCGCGCTGGGTCCCCACCAGTAGACGGGCGTGCCCAGCACCCAGACATCGCTCTCGAACATTCTGGCCAGGAGGCCGGCCATATCGTCGGTCTGACGGCACAATCCATCCTGATGGCAGTTTTCGCAGGCCAAACAAGGATGGATCTTGAGCGAGCTGAGGATGACCTTCTCCGTCACGGCGCCGGTGCTGGCTGCCCCCCGTAGGACTTCGCTGACCAATACGTCGGTATTGCCCCAGCGTCGTGGGCTACCGACGATACCTAGGACTCGCAACTCCGCACCTCTCCTGCACGGGCCGGAAACCGGCGACAGCGGCCGCATCACGGCCCAATGGTTGGCAGTCTCCATGGTATCACAGGCCCTGATGTGGAACAAACAGACAGTCTGGCTGGAGGCAAGCGTAAGGTTTTCGGTCCCGCCGCCCGATCTCGGCTGATCGGCCCGCTGGGGTGCTCGAGGGCTTGACAAGCGAATCCAGTTGCACTACTATCCCTCATGGTCATAAGACGTATTACCACTTCTCAGTGAATCAAGGAGGTTAGGTAAGGGTGACCTACGGATTCTTCGTGCACCACGACGCCGACAATGTCGGCGTGGCTGTGGTGGACATCGAAAAGGGCCAGGCCTACAAGGGTTGGCTGATGGAAACCGATGGTTCGGTCGAGGTCGTGGCCGCGGGGAATATCCCGCTTGGCCACAAGATCGCTCTGGCGCCCGTGGCCACGGGCGAGAAGGTGATCAAGTACGGCTATCCGATCGGCAAGGCAGTGCAACCGATTGCCAAGGGCGAACACGTGCATTCCCACAACCTGAAGAGCTTGAGGTGGTAGGATGGCAAACCCCACTTTTCTAGGCTATCGCCGCAGCAATGGTGCGGTAGCGACGCGCAATCACGTGGCCATTCTGCCCTTGGACGACCTCTCCAACGCTGCCGCCGAGGGGGTAGCGGCGCTCATCCCGGGCACCATGGCCCTCTCTCATCCCTACGGGCGGCTGCAGTTCGGGGCTGATCTCGAGCTGCACTTCCGCACGCTCATCGGCACTGGAGCCAATCCCAACGTCGCCGCCTGCGTTGTCATAGGCATCGAGCCCGTGTGGACCAAGCGCGTCGTGGACGGCATCGCCCAAACCGGCAAGCCGGTCGCTGGGTTCGCCATTGAGGGGCACGGAGACATCGACACCATAGCCCGGGCTGCCTGGCAGGCGAAGGAATACGTACAATGGGCCAGCGAGGCCCAGCGTGAGCCAATCGACCTTGGGGAGATCGTGGTCTCGACCAAGTGCGGGGAATCGGACACTACCAGTGGCCTGGCCTCCAACCCATCAGTCGGCAAGGCAGTGGAGCGCCTGGTGGCGATGGGGGCCACCGTGATGTTCGGGGAAACCTCCGAGATCACGGGGGGCGAGGAGATAGTGGCCGAGCACATGGCCACTCCCGAACTCAGCGCGAAGTTTCTTGAGGTGCAGCGGGCCTACGTCAAGTTCATCGAGGAACAAGACGCCGACCTATTTGGCTCGCAGCCCACCCAAGGCAACATCGCGGGCGGCCTTACCACTATCGAAGAGAAGGCCCTGGGGAACCTTCAGAAGATCGGCAAGGCCAAGGTGGACGGTGTGCTGGAGCCGGCCGAGGCTCCCCCGCGGCACGGCGGACTCTGGTTTATGGACACGTCCTCGGCGGCAGCTGAGGCAGTGACGCTCTGGGCGGCGGCCGGCTCTGTGCTGCACATGTTTGCCACCGGTCAGGGCAACATCATCGGCAACCCCATCATTCCTGTGATCAAGATCTGCGCCAACCCGAAGACCGTCAAGTCGATGGCCGAGCACGTGGACGTCGACGCCAGCGGGCTGTTGAGGCGCGAGTTTGACCTCAACGAGGCGGGGGAGAAGATCATGCAGATGGTTCTGCGCACGGCCTCCGGTCGCATGGCTGCGGCAGAAACCCTGCGCCATCGCGAGTTCGTCTTGACCAAGTTGTACCGCTCGGCCTAGCCGAGCGATAAAGTGGGGAGCCGCCCGGCTCCCCACTCCCGAAGAGGGGTGACCATGGCGCGCGGTAAAGCGGGCGACCTGGCGAAGTTCCAGCAACTGCGGCAAGCAAGACCGCTCTACGAGGAGCTGGCGGACCTCCTGCGCCAGAAGATTGCCAACGGCGAGCTGGCGCCCGGAGAGCGGTTGCCTTCTGAGGTGGACCTCGCCCTCGCCCTCGGCGTTGGCCGGCCATCCCTCCGGGAAGCTTTGAAGATCCTGCAGGCGCTCGGCGTAGTCTCCATCCGCCATGGCGCGGGCATCTACGTGACGCGGACCGCGCCCGACGAGATAGCCCGTCGCCTCACGCCGCCACCATCCTTACCGCCAGAGCGCCTGCGGGACCTCTTCGAGGTGCGCAAGACTCTGGAGTGCCAGGCCGCCGCCTGGGCGGCCCAGCGCGCGGACGAGAATGCCCTGCAGGCGCTCGCGGCCCAGGTGGCAAAGATGACCAACCACCTGGAAGGAGGGAGCGAAGGCACGGCTCCGGCAGTGCCCGACCTGGCGGGCTTGGACATTACCTTCCACCGCCTACTGGCCCTCAGCACGGGCAATGCGGCCCTGATCGGTCTCCTGGACGCTATGGAGGGAATGATCGGCGAGACGATGAACTACAGCCTGGCCATCCCTGGCCGGCCGGTGCAGTCCGTGTTTGACCACCGGCGCATCTACCAGGCGGTGGCGGCACACAGACCGCTCGCCGCCGCAAAGTCCATGTTCTCCCACATTGAGGGCGTCGAGCGTGATGTCTTCGCCCTGCGTACGAGAGAGGGCCACCCGGCGCCGCCGAGACAGATGCACAGCGAGAGTGAATCCCTGCTCGTTCTGACCTACCAGGAGGCAGCTCAGTCCCGCGATTGAGCGCCTTCCTCGTGAGTCCCGGTTGCGTGGCTAGCTGTCTGGCGCGGGCAGCTGATCGGTTCCACTGGCTGGGGGACTGCTGTTCAGGCAGAAGCCCATAGCGAAAGGGCGGTCTTGCCAAGCAGCCAGGCCCGCTCCTCCTCTGTCAAGAACGGCAACTCGCTGCGCACGGCCTCCAGCCGCTTCTTATACGAGGGCTTGGGCATAAACATCGGGTAATTGCTGCCCCACATCAGTCTCCGGGCACCGTAAGATTCCAGGGTCAGCTTCTGCCACTCGTGCACATCGCGCCAGGGGTAAGCCTCGCTTGACAGTTGATGATGGAGGGAAACCTTGGCGTAGACGTTGGGCAGGGCGCCGCAGGCCAGGAAGGAGCGGGAGGCAGGATAAGGGTACCCTTCCCGGAGATTCGGATGCCCAAGGTGGTCGTTGATGAAGACGAGGTCCGGGAAGCGCCTGGCGACTAGCTGAATGATTTCATTTTGAGCCGGCAGGCGGTTGAGGAACTGGACGGGCACGCCCAGTTCGCGCGCCTTGCGCAGCAGGGGATCGGCCATTCCTGCTGCCAGGCCGGCGACCACGCTGGGCTGGTCGAGGTGCAGGCGCACGCCCCGCAGCCCTTGCTCGGAGAATTGCCGGCCCAGCTTGTCGGCCCCATCCGGCGCCAGTGGGTCGGGCAAGTAGCCCAGTGCGGCAAAGCGGCCGGGGAAGCGGCGGCGCGAGTCGACGATGTAGCGATTGTCCTCACCGTACCAGGGCACCTGCACTAGCAGGGCGCCACTGACGCCGTTGGCGTCCATCTCCTGAACCAGCCACTCCACGCTGCCTCTGAGATCAGCCGGCTTGGCCAGCCCGGGTACTTGCGGATACGCCTGTCGGTCGTCGGCCCAGATATGAACGTGGGCATCGAAGATGAGGTCGCCTGACATTCTGCCCTCCAGCGCCGCTCTAGTCCTCCCTTGCCGCTTGGCTGAGCCACGAGGCTGACATGGCAAGTTGGCCTGGACCTCCGGCAATCATACTGTATAATGAGCAGGCGCACCCGGCTAGCAGGTGCATTACAGGGAATACGACCGGAGGTGGGCGACGCGTGGTGGGCTCGAGGTCGCGGAAGGACGTTGCCAAAGGGGGCGCCAATGCGTCTCTGGCCAAGTCCACCCGGCGCCTAAGCCGGCGTTCCCTCCTCGGTCTGGCCCTGTCTGTCCCCGCCGCGGCAGTGCTAGCCGGCTGTGGCGTCGCCGGCCTACCTGGGGCTCAGAAACAGGGCCAGAAGGTGCAGCTGGTCTATCAGGACTGGCGGACGGAATGGTTCCCGGCGATGGTGCAGACGATGCTCGAACAGTTCCATGCCAACCATCCCAACATACGGGTGTTTTATCTCCCCGATCCCGAGAATCTCGAAGAGAAGATGCCGGAGGCGATGCAGGCCGGCACCGCGCCGGACGTCTTCCAGGGCTGCTGCGCGCACTTTCCAGTCTGGGCCCAGAGTGGCTATACCCTGAATCTGAGCCACTACGTGCGGGCGGACTTGGACAAGTCGACCATCGCCGATTGGGACCCCGTGCAGTACAAGGCGCTCTTCACGCGAGATGGCGTACAATACGGTCTTCCTAAGTATCACGGTGCCCTCGCTCTATACTACAACAAGGACATGCTGGACAACTACAGGGTCGACTATCCTAACGAGAGTTGGAGCCACGACGACTACCTGACGGCGATGAAACGGCTGGCCCGAGACCGCGATGGCGACGGCCAGCGCGATCTGTGGGGAAGTATGGTCGACATAAGCTGGGACCGGCTGCAGGTGTACGTCAACAGTTGGGGAGGGCATTTCGTAGACCCGGCGGACGGCGTCACTTGCCGAATGGACGAGCCGGCGGCATTGGCGGCGTTCGAGTGGTTGCGTGCCCGAATGTGGGATGATCGCGTGATGGCTTCGTTGCAGGATACGCAGAAGGTCGGCACCTCGGAGTCGTTCGTCGCCGGTCGTTTGGCGATGGTAGAAGACGGCTCGTGGGCGTTGAAATCGATCCTAAACGGCGCCAACTTTCGCATCGGCGTTGCGCCCCGGCCGAAGGGGCCGGCGGCTCGCGCCACCCTGGCGACGACTGACGGTTTTGGCATCTACTCAGGCACGCGGTACCCGGAGGCGGCCTGGGAACTGGTGAAGTTCCTGATCAGCCCCCAGTACGGACGGGCGATGGCTTCGGCCAATTTCCTCCAACCCGCCCGGGCCTCGCTCTACCCGGACTGGTCTGGCTACGTGCGGGAGCAGTACCCGAACCTGGCGGCCGACCTCGACCTGAGCGCGTTTCTGCACGGCCAGAACAATGGCTACTCCGTCGTGGCTGAGGTTTTCGACAAGAACATGGCCGCCGCCCGGCAGATTGCCAATAGTGCTTGGGGGCGCATGTTCACGCTGCCGCAGGCCCCTGTGAGCCTGATGAAGGACGCCTGCCGGGAGATTCAGGAGGCCCAGCAGCAGCGTGGTGGGGTAGGGCAGTGCTGTTGAGGCTGCGCAGTCTGCGTACCAAGATCATCGCCTGGTCCTTTGTGCCGACCACTCTCATCCTCGTCGCTGTAGCCTTGGTGAGCCTCTACGCTTACCAGGCTATCACCGCCGACCTCGTCGCCGGCCGCAACCGCGAGCTGACGCGACTAGCGGCCAGCAAGCTCTCCACGGACTTGCGGGAATACGCCGATGAGCTGGCGACGGTAACCCGCAGTGGCATGGCCGACTCTGAAACCGGCGCGTTGCGCGCGGCTTTGGCCCGCGCCTCTGGCCAACTGGTGATTTTCGACGGCGGAGTGGTTGCGCTCGACACGCGCGGCTCGGTGGTCGCCGCCCAGCCGGAACGAATGGAGATCCTGGGTCACGACTGGTCCAATCGGGACTACTTCCAGCGGCTTTACCAAGCGAGCGGACCAGTGTTTGGCAATATAGTCGCCGACGGTCCCCAGGGGGCGGAGGTGGTCCCCGTCGCTGTGCCCATCCTCGGCAAGCAGGGCGAATTCGCCGGCGCGGTGGTTGGCATGTTCCGTTTGGGTGCCTCCAGCGTTAGCTCTCTCTACGCCGGCTTCGTGAAGCAGCGGTTGGAAAAGACGGGAATAGCCTACGTGGTCGAAGGCACAGGCAGAGTGATCTACCACTCGGACCCGGTGCACATTGGCGATGATGATTTCGGCCAAGCAGTAGTGCGCTATGTCCTCAGCGGCAAAGTAGGCGACGTGCGCCTGCGCGACCTGGACGGCAACGAGACCCTGGCTAGCTACGCTCCCATCCCCGGCACGCAGTGGGGCCTGGTGACCGAGCAGAGTTGGGAGGCGCTGATGGCCTCCAGCCAGGGCTATCGCTGGCTGCTGTTCTTCCTGCTCGCCCTGGGCGTGGTCTTGCCGGCCGTGGTCATCACTTTCGCCGCCACGCGAATCACTCGTCCGATTGGCGACTTGATTGAGGCCTCGCAGTACGTGGCTGAGGGCCATTTTGGCAAGACGATCGTGGCCACCACGGGCGACGAGATCGAGGAGCTGGCGGAGCAGTTCAACCGCATGTCGGCGCAGCTGCAGGAATCGTATACCCAGCTGGAGAAACGAGTCGCCGACCGCACTCGAGACCTGGCGACGCTCAACGCGGTGGCCGCCACAGTCAGCCGTTCGCTCGACCTGGGAGAGGTACTGCACGAGGCACTTGACTCCACCATGGCGGCCACGCACATGGGCACGGGGGTGGCCTACCGGCTCGACGAAGACGGGCAGACCCTGATGCTTCTGGCGTCTCAAGGGGTGTCGGCGAGGTTCGCCCCTAGGTTGGCGCGCGTGCCTCTCGGCGTAGCCGGCACATGGCTCATAGACGGGACGAGCGAACCTGTGGTGCGACCGGTGGCGGCGTATCCGCCCGGAGTTGTGCGGGAGGCACTCGAAGCAGAAGGGCTATGCTTAGTGGTCGTCGTGCCCTTGGTGGTGAAGGGCCGGCTACTCGGTGCCCTGGCGCTGGGTTCGCGTGAGGAAAGGTCGCTATCGGTGGAGGAGGTCTCGTTGTTGGGGTCCATCGGGCAACAGGTGGGTATGGCGACGGAGAATGCCCGGCTCTACGAACAAGCGGAGCGCTCAGCAGCCGCGGCCGAGCGCAACCGCCTGGCCCGCGACCTTCACGATGCCGTTAGCCAGACGCTGTTCTCGGCCAGCCTGATCGCCGACGTGTTGCCCCGTCTCTGGGACCGCAATCCCGAGGAAGGGAGACGTCGCTTGGAGGAGCTGCGGCAGCTCACCCGTGGCGCCTTGGCTGAGATGCGCACTCTCCTGCACGAACTGCGGCCGAGCACCCTCGTCGAGGCCCCGTTTGGCGACTTGTTGCGCCAGCTTTGCGAGGCCACAAGCGGCCGTTCCCGCGTGCCGGTGGCGTTGATCGTCGATGGACAGCATCACTTGCCTTCCGACGTGCAGATTTCGCTGTATCGGATCGTCCAAGAGGCGCTGAACAACGTGGCCAAGCATGCAGGCGCCCAACACGTGGCGGTGGAGGTATCGCTCTCCGGTAGCGGTGTGGAACTGAGCATCGGCGACGACGGTCGCGGTTTCGCACGGGAGAGCGTGACGGCCGACCATCTCGGGTTGGGCATAATGCGCGAGCGAGCAGAGGCTATTGGCGCTGAACTCGTGCTCTTCACTGCGCCGG
>JAMCYS010000169.1 GCA_023473795.1 Chloroflexota bacterium
ACCAGGCGTTCCGGCATTTCTATGACGTCGATCGTGACCAATCGCGGAATCAGATTCTCAGCCACGGGCGCCACAGCGGGCACTGTGTCGCCGTTTCCGGCGCCAGTAGGACAGGCCCTAGAGTAGTCTGCTCGCTGCCTGGCGATCGCCTCTTCGAACAGGTCGTGACTGTAGACGGGGCCGTCACACCCGTTCACGCCGAACCAGACCGGCAGGTGCAGTCTCTGGCAGGTCCGCTGGAAACGCTGATAATCCAGCCCCAGCCTGTCGCCCTCCCAAACGCAGGCCCAGGTGTGACCGGACAGCTGCGCCTTGGCCGGGACCTCGCGTGCGCGCAACCAGCCGCAAGCCGCGATTGCCCCCTCCAGGATCGTGAGGCTCCTCGTGTACTCTGCGACGTAGCTCCCTACCTTCTGGAGCTGACCCAGGCCGATCGCCGCCGTCGGTTCGGTCATACGGAAATTGAACGTGAGGGAGTTCGGAACCTCGCATTCCAGGGCCTCTTGCTTCTTGACCATCTCGGCGAGATCGGCGCTGTTCGTCACGATCATCCCGCCCTCTCCGGTCGAGAGCTGCTTGTGGTGCTGGAAGCTGAAAACCCCCCAATCGCCGTACGTACCCGCGTGCTTGCCCTGCCAGTAGCTGTCAATCGCGTGGGCGCAGTCCTCAACCATGACGATGCCGTGCTGGTCGCAGATCTGTCGCAACTCGTCCAGCTCCGCGCAGAGTCCCCAGAGGTTCGTCACCACTAGCGCCCTAGTTCGGGAGGTGACGTTCGCCCGCACGGAAGCAGGATCGATATTGAACGTGTCGCAGCGCACGTCGGCAAAACGGGGGGTGGCGCTGCAGTAGAGCGCCGCCAGGCCGCCGAAGTGCAGGAGTGGATCGCAGATGACATCGCTTCCCGGGCCGACCCCGCTCAAGCTCAGCGCCTGTGCCAGCGCCGCCGTGCCAGAACCGCGGGCGATGGCAAAGCGGCTGCCCACGAAGTCGCTGAATGCTTCCTCGAATCGGCTGACCATTCCCCCCTTCAGCCAGCCCAATCGCCGGGCGGCAAAGACCTCTCTGATGTACCCCAGTTCAAGATCATCGTACGCGCGAGTCATCGCCCACCTTTCTCTTGCACGCGCCAACCGCCGCGGACCGTGCTGCTCGCTCAGAAGTCTACAACATGTTTGCGCTGGTGTTGGCCGCGCATATAGGGATAATCCTTGTATCGAGCCGGATCTGTCACGCCTCCCGTCCCCGTCCTTGGCTAGTTCTGACCGAAGACGCCAGCTACACGATAGAAAGAACGATAGGCAGATAGGACAAGGGACTGTGACCTAAATAGTGCGGCGTTTCTCAGGCGTACTTATCCTCGCGGTGATCGGCAAACCGGTGAGTCCCTAGGTCATGGTGGAGCAGCAACTCATGGGCCCTTAGTCGTCGGTTCACATTTGATCCCTGCCACCAAACAGTGGCGCCCTTTTCTGGCCCACACGACACACCCCGGGCTCTCAGGGTGATCCCTGGCAGACCGGGGTGTCTTGTGCTTACTGCTGGCGGCGCCCGCCGGAGCGGCGCCAGGCTGTTGTCGCTACTGCTCGCCGCTCAGGTTAGGCGAAGGGTCCAGGTGTTGCTGGGCAGCGAGCCGTCGCCTTGCCTTCCCTGCGACTAGCTGGTGCGCAGCTCGGCCATGAACTCCCGCAGTTGGGCGTAGAGCTCTGACGCCCGGCCCGGATCCTTGGCGGCGATGTTGCGCAGCTGGTAGGGATCCTCCCGGCGGTCGTACAGTTCGTCCCGCTCCGGTACCTCCGCCAGGCTGCCCGGCGTGCAAGTCCACTGCTCCTCGCCGTCGAGGGTGAAGTTGGTCTCTTTGGCCCGCTTCTGCAACTCCGCGACCGACTCGCCGCGCACCTTGCCCACATGGCCGGCGTGGTCGACGGTGCCGCGGGTGTAGATCTGGAACCTGCTTTCGGCGATGGACTGCTCGTCCGGGCGCAGCCAGTGGATGAACGACCAGTCCTCGGTGATGATCGAGGCCGAGTAGCGGTGGTAGCCGGCGACGGCGAAGTCACGCACCTTATCAACCTCGCCCTTGGCCAGCGGCAGCAGGGTCTGACCCTGCATATCGGGGTGCACGCCGACGCCCAGCCAGTCCGTGACGGTAGGAGCGACGTCGCAGGACTGAGTGAAGCCCTCTACCCGCTTGCCCGCCGGCAGGCCAGGCCCCTTCATGATCATCGGGGCGTGGACCAGCTCTTCGTAGGGCCAGGGCCGGCACTTGCGCATGATACCGTGCCCGTGCTCGCCGTTGCCCAGCGGCTCGCCGTGGTCGGAGACCATCAGGAACAGGGTGTTCTCCTCCAGCCCCATCGCCCGCACCTTGTCCATCAGGTAGCCGAGCCACTTGTCTACCATGGTGACCTTCTCGGCGTGCAGCATGCGGATGTGGTTCAGCTCCGGCTCGGTGAACAGGTCGTTGACGTTGCCCCACATCGGCAGGAACATGTCCTTGCCCTTGTAGTCGGGGTCATAGGGGTTCTTCAGGTCTGGATCGTAGACGCTGGGCGGATCCCAGGGCTCGTGGGGATCGAAGCTGTCCACCCAGAGGAAGAACTGCTTGTTGCGGTCGACCTGCTCCAGGTACCTGACCGCTGCCTTCATCACCTTGGCTACGTTCTGGTCCTCGTCGCTCTTCCAGTACTGGGTCTTGCGCGTGAAGCACTCTAGCTCGTCAAGATACGGTTTGACCAGCCGCTCCCCCTCGAGCCTGGCGGCCGCCTCCAGGACGTGGTCTTCGACGTAGTCTCTAGGGTTCAGATGGTACAGGGGGTCTTTGGCGTAGAATTCGTGGTCAGCTTCGTGGCCGTGGAGGAACCAGACCTGATCGAAGCCGCGGGTGTAGCCGAACTTGGGCAAACGGAACTGCGGGCAATCGTGGACGAGGGCAGTGTCGATGGGGTGCCCCCAGCAGTAGTCGGCGATGGTGGTGTCGTCCACGTCCAGGGCGGACCAGCCCTTGGAGTGCAGGAAGTAGCGACCGGTGAACATTGAGCGCCGGCAGGGGACGGTGGGGACGCCTTCGGTGTAGTTGTTCTCGAAGAGCACTCCTTCCCTAGCCAGCCTATCGAGGTTGGGGGTCTTAATCCACTTGTTGCCGTAGCAGCCAACGTAGTTGGCTCCCAAGCTGTCCAGCATTACGACGATGACATTCTGCTTCACTAGTCCCTCCTATGGTTACTCCTTACTTGCCGAGCGTTGAATCTGGCCACACGAGAAGGCGTTTCCCCCACGCCACTCAGGCAAACGGTAGCCCACGTTCGAGATGGACCTGGGCGAAAGCTCATCGTCGCCGCCAGGGTCCGAACCGAAAGGCCGAGGTCTGATAGCCGGTCCCACAGCTGCTCGCCGCTGATCAACTTCCGCGGCGCGCTGGCTGCGGCCACCAGCTCCGGCTTGATGTCTACCTCCCGCCTGTTCCAGACGCTGGTCTGCAGTGTACACCGGGACCGCAAAGTACTCAAGGGGCAGTGGTTGACATCCGTGCATAACTGGCAGGTATGGCGGTAGGGGCGGGGCTCCGTACCCGCCCGCCCGTCTAATCCCCACGCCGAGCTGGCAACTACGCCGCTACGGCGGCCGCGGCCGCCCCCTTCGCTACGCTTCGGGGACATGGCTGGCGGGCGGGCAGAGACGCCCGCCCCTACGGGATTATGCACGAATGCCAGGCAGTGGGCACTGGGTTGGGCCGGCAGTTGGCTCCAGAGTCCGTTTAAGGTGCGCAGCCGTTTGTATTTAGACACAAATCAATCATTCCTGGAAGTCAAGTGGAAAGCGAAGCGGGACCGCACGGTCAAGAGCCGCCTGCAGACTGGCAGCTTCGTCACCGAGTGGCTGCCCGATGCCGGCGACCATCTGGACTGCGAGGTTCCCCCTCAAGTCGAGCTCGTGCAGCCGAAGCTGCTGAACGCGTTCTACCGCACTACCCTAGTGAACAAGGGCTGCGCGGAGAGGGTGACCTTGGACCTGGGCCTGGTCTTCTTCGGCGACGGTCTTACCATCGCCTTGCCAGGCATCGCCATCGCGGAGGTGAAGCAAGACGGCGTCGACCGGAGCTCGCGGTACTTCTTTGCCTGGGCTGCTATACTGTGCCCGACGTCTGTCAGGAGGCATTAGCATGGAAGTACAGAAGCCAACTTATCGGGTCATCGAGGGCTGGGAGCAGCTGCCCGCGGGCTATCACCACCTCGACACGGTCGGCGTGTCGGTCGATTCGCAGGATCGGGTGTACATCCTTACCCGCTCCGAGCCGCGAGTGCTGGTCTACGAGCGCGACGGCTCATTTATCACTTCCTGGGGCGAGGGAACCTTCACCAATCGGACTCACGGCCTGACGATCGGTCCGGACGACTCGATCTTCTGCGTCGACGACGGCGACCACACGGTGCGCAAGTTCTCGCCCGAGGGCAAGTTGCTCATGATGATCGGTCACGTGGGCATCGCCTCGGACACCGGCTACGACGGCAAGACCACCGCCAGCATTTCCCGCAGCGGCGGTCCCTTCAACAGGCCGACCAACGTGGCCATCGCGCCCAACGGCGAGCTGTACGTGGCCGATGGCTACGGCAACTGCCAGGTCCACCGCTTCACGGCCATGGGGCAGCTGATCCAGTCGTGGGGCGAGCCGGGCACCGGCCCGGGCCAGTTCCACCTGCCGCACGGCATCGCCGTCGACCCGGAAGGACGGGTCTGGGTCACCGACCGCGAGAACGATCGCATCCAGATCTTCAGCCCGAACGGCGAGTTCCTCGACCAGTGGACGGACGTGCAGCGGCCGACACAGGTGCGCATCGACGCCAAGCGCGGCACGGTCTACGTCTCGGAGAACTGGTGGCGCACGGGCGATGTTTCGTTCGTGCACGGGCCGATTGGCGAGCACCAGTACGGACGCGTGAGCATCTTCGACCTCGGCGGCAAGGTTCTCGCCCGCTGGGGAGGTGCCGGCACCGACCCGGCGAAGCCGGGCAACTTCAGCGCGGCGCACGACATGTGCGTGGACTCTCATGGCGACCTCTACGTCGCCGAAGTGACCTGGACGCACGCGGTGCAGTTCGGCCTCGTCGCCGCCGATTGCCATACCTTCCAGAAGTTCGCCCGCACGGCCTGAGCAGGGGCTGTCGCGTCGGCCCTCTGTCGGCTCCCACTGGCTAGCGCCCGGTGGCGGAATTGATCATGGTATGGTCACTCCGCCGTCCCGGTCCGGCCTGGGGTCTCGTGCCGCAGCGCCTCTCTTAGCGCTTCTTTGAAGGATGGCCGCGGAGCGGCTGGCCTATTGAGGGACAATGCTGCCGAGATGGGCGATTGACCGCGCCACCGCTAGATGCCACAATGGTAGCGTTCAGCTAGCTTGGCCAGTGTTAGGCCGCTAGTGGTAGGGAAGCGGGCGCTGCCTTCTTGTTGGACCGGAGCGATGCTGCTGCCGGGAGGTACTGGATATTGTCCGCCCAGGGCGTCACGGGTTCGGCCGGGGCACGGTAATGCCGCTCTCGACTGCGAGCACCGCTACCTCTGCTCTAGAGCGAGCACCTAGCTTCTGCAGTATGTTGCTCACGTGGAACTCGATCGTTTTCAGCGAAACCTCCAGGCGCTCGGCGATTTCTCGGTTGCGGCAGCCCTCGACGAGCAGGCTGAGCACGTCCAGTTCCCTTGGGCTCAGGGCCTCCCTGCCGTTGACACCCGCTGGCTGATCCAGGGGCTCGATCGCGGTGCCGCCAGAGGCGATGGCGCGCACCGCCGCCACGACCTCGGCGGCCGAGGTCGTCTTGCGTAGGTAACCCTGGACTCCCAGTTTGATGAAAGCGCGGTAGTAGCTGACGTCCTCGTACCCCGTGAGCACCAGGATGCCTGTGGCCGGCAACTCCGCGCGCAGCCTCTCCGCCACCTCTATGCCGCTAATGTCTGGCAATCGTACGTCGAGCAAGACCACGTCGGGACGAAGAGCGCGCGCCAAAGATAGAGCCGTCTCCCCATCGCCGGCGCTTCCCACCACTTCAATACCGCCTGCCCCTTGCAGAGTCGCTCGGGTGCCTTCTCGTATCAGGGCGTGGTCGTCCGCCACCAGTACACGTATGCGGCTGTGGCCGCCTGCCCCCATCGTTGCCATTCTAGACATCCACCTCCGCAGTCAAGTCGGTACCTTTGCCGGGGGCAGACTCGAAGGTGACCCGTCCGCTCCAGGGCCGCAACCTCTCGCGCATTCCTTCGAGCCCCAGCTGCTGGCGGGGCGGGCGCTGGTCCGCCTGCGCCGCCGTTCCTTTGCCATTGTCGACGACCCGGAGAGTCAACTTGGCGTCCCTAACCCAGAGCGACACGCCTACCCGAGTGGCCTGGGAATGCTTCAGGCAGTTGGCAAGGCCCTCTTGGGCGACTCGATATAGCGCCACCTCCAGGCCGCGCTCCAGGCGACCGGCCATGCCGTCGCGGTGCCCGTCCAGGTCGAGTACGACGTCTATCTCAGAGCGGGCTCGTGCCTCGTTGGCCAGCTGCTCCAGCCCGGCCTCCAGGCCGAGGTCGTCCAGAACGGGCGGCCGCAGGCCGCTGCAAACCGCCCTTAGCGAGGTGATTATCTCCTCGACTTCCGCCTTCCACCGCTTGGCGAGGACGGCATTGCTAGCACCGCCAAGGTTACGAGCGAGAAGAATCGCTCGCTGTAGCGGGTCATCGTGCAGATCCAGAGCCAGCTGCCGCCGCTCCTCCTCTTGCACGCTCATCAACTTGGCGCTGAGGGCTGCCAGCGTCTCTTCACGCTCCCCCAGGGCGACGACCTGCCTTTCCAGAGAGCGGATGAGCAAGCCGTTGCGCAGCACGGTAGAGGCCAGGGGAGCGAGCGTGGAGAGCAGGGCCAGGTCCTCGGGCGTGTACTCAGCGCCGCTAGTCTTGGGTCCCAAGGCGAGGGTACCGATTCTTGTTCCTTCCGCCACGAGCCGAACGGCGTGGATGTCGTCGGCGCCCGCCCAGAGGTGGGTCGCCCTCACCTTTCCGTCGCGCTCTGCCAGATCAACCAGCGCTTCCCAGTCGTTCGGCACTGTGCCGCTTCGATAGACCAACGGCGGGTAGTCGTCGACAAGCAGCCTGATGACCGCCCAGCACATGCGGATCGTCCGGCTCAACTGAGATAGGAGGTGAGTAGCCGCTTCATCAAGGCTGGCCAGCAGCACAAGTGCGTGGCCGATTTGCTCCAGTGTGGTTCTGTAGTCATAGATGTCGCCGAAGACCAGCTGCTCCAACCATCGCCGCAGCCAGCGCTGGGCGCTCCAGAAAGTGCTCGCGACTATGGCGACGAGGACGAGCGTCGAGCCGAACCTGGCGTCTGCCAGCGAGGTCAGCGCGGCCGCGTAGAGCAGCAGCAGGCTGAGCCACACGGCCAGCGCCAGCATGTTTCGCTGGACGACTCGGCGCCAGCCCGAGTACTGCAGGCCCAGGATTGCCGCCGCCAGCGACACTGGCACTAGGACCACCGGTATGATGGCAACATCGGCGGCGACTGGGGCCGGCCAGCCCACGAGCGTAGGCAGCAAGTAGAGTAGACAGAATGGCGCAACCCCGATCACAGTCGAAGCCGCCACCAGAGCGAGCGCCCGCCGTTCCTCGCTGCCTGCCAGATCGACCCTACGCAGGTTCCAGACTGCCAATCCGGCTGCGACCAGCAGGTCTATGCCGATCACGGCAAAGGCGCCCCGCCGCACGACTTCGTACGCCAGCGGAGCCACGGCCGCGGTCCAGCTGTATAGGGCGACGAGGAGCAGAGCGGCGCTGCCACTGGCCAGCGCCAGGCGACGGCCGAGTCTCGTATTCAGGCGATTGGTGGGAAAGGAGAGAAAGAGGAAAACGGAGCCCGTCGCGGCAGCGATCAGGCTGACGTAAACAAGGGCGAGCGGTAGCGCCTCCCGGGTTGGAGTGGCAAGCGAACCCAGAGCTGCCAACGAGGCGGAGATGTTGGCAAAGAGCATGATTCCGGCGACTAATAGATCTCTGGCAACCACGAACACCAACGTGCCGGCAATCGCGCAAGCCAGGACAATGAAAGTGAAACTGACCTGACGCAGTGCGGTCAACGGGGACGCCAAGCCACGTGAGATCGTCAGCACAGAACCATCGCGTGTCTGGAAGGCTAGTGTCTGCGCCTCCTGCACTGCGGCCGGCGCGTCCGCTGGGCCGACGCTGCGTTCCTGTATACCAACCACGACATCGCCAGGACGCACACCCGCCTCATGGGCGAAGCCGCCCATCTGCACCCAGGATACGACGAGTTGAGGGCCCTGTTGCTCGACCGTCATACCCCAACCGGGGCCGTCCCCGGTGGTGTGCAAGGCAACCTGCCAGACACATACCACGAGGATCAGCCCCAGGGCTGCCAGTGGCAGGCGGTCAGGGCCCTGAATAAGCGATCTAGCCTGGCCCACGGCGTCCGTCTCCTGGCCGAACGGGTTTGAGATCGGGCAGCAAGCGGCGCAGCGAGCTTACCTGCCCGCGTCCGCTGTGTCGAGCCAATCGGCGCAGGCAAGCTAAGGCCTCTCTGCGGTGTGCCTCGGCCAGGACCCAACCGTAGTGGAGCGCCCCCAGGGCCTCCATTCTGCGTGCAACGTCCGCCTGCTCCTGCCGGGGACGGTCGCTCGCGTACCAAGATAGCAGGTCAGCCAGGCCTTCTTCCCGGGCGCAGCGCAAAGCGTAGGCGATGGGCACCGTCTGCTTGCGCTTGCCCAGGTCGCTACCGTCGGCCAGCCCGGTGATGTCATTGAGCAACTGGGCGATGATGCCCACTTTGCTGCCGAACCTCGCGACCAGACTGATCGTTTCGGCGTCTTCAGTGGCGCAGAGGGCGCCGATGCCGCAGGCGCAGGCCGCAAGCGAGCCCGCTTTGCGTCGTGTTGCCTCATAGGCCTGTTCCTCGCTCACGTCGCCCTGCCATTCGAACTGGAGGTCGAGGTCCTGCCCGCCACAGGCGGCGATGGTGCCCTCCGCCAGCATAGAAGTCGCCTGTTCCGCCCTTGCCCAGCCTAGCGGTTCGCCGAGGTTGGCCAGGCAGCGGCAGGCAAGCGAAAGAAGAGCGGTGGTCGCGTTGAGGGCCCGCGGCCAGTCCCGGTCCCCGCTCGCCCAATCCCCGTCGGCCAGGTCGTCCGCCACATCGCCCGCGGTGGCGGCGATCTCCACGGCGGCCGCGCCGAAGGTCGCCGCTTGCCCGTCGCCGTCGAGCGCGAGGCAGGGCAGGATCACCAATGCGGACCAGCGTCGATGCCAGCTGGGGCTGAGACACATGCCGGGACGGGAGAGCAGCTGGCTGGCGAGCTCACGGAGGGCAGACGCGTCTATCAGCCGTTCGACCGCGTCCAGAACGCGTTCTCTTACGCTAGGATAGAGCCGAGTATCGGTCACTCGGGAGGTGACTACTACTCTGCCAAGGCAAGCTGCGGCGGGGCCATCCAGTCGGCCTGCGGCAAGTTGGCAATCGATAGGAGACAGCGACCTTCTGCTTTGCCAAGGCGCTTCTGCCAGCTGCGCACGGACGCCCGCTCGGCCCTGCTCAGGGATGCCACATCTGGAGAGTCGTCCAACCCGACGATTGTCTTGCGAACGACGCCGTGCAGCTTGGAAACGTTCATGGGTAACCTCCTCACGTACTATTGGTCAATACTTATAGCACAGCCCTCCTAACATGTGACTAGGGTTTCCCCTAGTCTTTACCACGAAAAACTTGTTTGCTCTCCGCAGACCGCTGCCTAGGGTCTCTCCTTGCCGGATAGGGCTGTCTCCATTTTGGCCAGGTTTCCTTGCAGCTGCTCGACCTCGCGCAGAGCGAAGTTCGGCTCGGCAAAGGCTTGGAAGACCACCGCTCCGTCCACTGTCTGGGGCATCGGCCAGCCCAGCAGGTAGCAGATGGTCGGCACGAGGTCTTCGTTGTGCACCGTGCGTTGCAGGCGGACCCCCGGCGCCACGCCCGGCCCGTGGAGAACGAAGACCTCCTTCACCGCCCCTAGACCGCGCACCGCCGTCGCCAGCAGGTTGCCGTGCCCGGTGTTGCCATAGGAGGGGTTGAGCGCATAGACGACGTCACCGACCTTGTCCCCGTAGAGGCCGAGCAGGCGGGCGTCGTGCTTGGTCAGCGCCAGCGCCACCATTCGCTGGTTGGTGACGGGGTGGCGATAGGCGTAGAGCGCGTCGATGATCTGCTGCTGCACTTTCTCAAAGTCTTCGGGCGCCACTATGCCCTCCGGGTCGCGACCCCGCAAGTTAATCTGGATGTAGCAGGAGCGCTGGGGAAAGGCCTTGCTGCGGCTGGGGTCGATCTGCACATCCATGCTCAAACCTTTCTCCAGCTCTCCCTGTTTGCCCGCGCCAGTCCTGCTTTCCTGTTCCTGTAGGCTGACAAGGTCGGGGCCGAGGACTTTGTACATATCCGCCGACAGACCCTCGGCAACCTCGCCGTGGTCGGAGACAAGCGCCACCAAAGTTCCCTCGCCGGCGACGTTCAATATCGCACCAGCCAGGCGGTCTTGCGCGGCGTACATGCGCAGCAGCGCCTGCCAGGCTCTATCTTGTTTGGCCTCGTCGGCGTTGGTGATGGGGTCGAGGTCCATCAGCACGGCGTGGTATAGCCAGTCGGCCGGGTGAGAATGCAAATAGAAGAGGTCCCAGTCTCTGTCCTTGAGCAGCCCTACCGCCGCGTCTCGCAGCCACTGGCAGTAGATCTCGATGCATTCCAGGAAGGTCTCCAGATCGAATATGCCGAGGCTGTACTCGATAAGGCCGGCCCGGGGGATGGGCACTCCTTCGGCCGAGACTACCTTGGCGGCTGCCTCCGGCGGCGAGCACCAGGGCGCGATGTCTACTAGTGAAGTAAGGAAGAGCCGGAAGTCCTCGGCGTCCGGGGAGAGCTCCAGCAGCTTGCAGCGGAAGAACACCTGCCGGCGCGAGCCGTCCGCCATGACGATCTCGGTCGTGATCTTGGGGCTCCACTCGTTCACCTTGAGTGTGCAAAAGGCGTCTTTGAGGTCCCGCGTGGGTGAAAGCGTGGCCATGTCGTAACCCGCCTCTCCGGATTGACGGGCGAGCACGTACCAGGTGGTCGGCGCGGCAGGCTCGGGCGCCTGAGGGAAGTTCAACGCCACCGCCATTTCGAGTGGTTCTTCGCCCGGCTCAGCGACGTTTTGCCAGTCCTCGGCTGGCTCGAAACGGGCGCGGATGGCGCCGGGATAGAAGCCCGTGGTCAGGCACTGGTTGGCGCAAAGCGAGAAGGTGGAGTTGAGGCCGGGGAACCCGTCCCGTTTCTCGTTGGCCGCCAGCCCGGCACCGCCGACCATCACCCCATTACGCATGCGCGAGGGCCAGGAGCCCGGGTAGTTGAGGACAACGCACCGCTTGCCGGCGGCATCTAGCGCATCCCAGATGAACTGGGCCTGGCAGCGCTCGCTGCTGAAGGCTTGCACGGTGTTGGCGTTCTCCGGCGTCTTGCCGGGCACGGGCAACCAGAAATCGGTCACCTGGTGGGTGCCGACCCTGGCGCCGGTGGCGAGCGTCGTCCAGTTCGGCGGCGTGATGGTTGGGTACTGGCCGAGGCAGTGCTCTGCGAGGGCACCGCCCTCGATCAGCCTCTTGAAGGTCGGCAGGTTGCCATCGGCGATATGCTTCTCGATAAGGTGGGTCATGCCGCCGTCGATGCCAATCACGGCAACTCTCTTGGGTCGGTCCATGAGTTCTCCTCCCTCGTCTGGTTCTTCGGCCGGTCGCACCGGCCCAAGCGGCCGAGTGAATCCAGCCGCGTTTGGGTGGGCGGCCCGACGGCCGCTGAGCGCGATTCGGCCCGTGGGTGGGCCGTGCGCCGGGCCAAGCGTAGTTACCGAGAGGCTACCGCTCGGTCGACGCGGCAATGCCCTGTAGAAGCGCGCGAGACTCCGCCCCGTTGGCTAGAAGTCGGCATGCCCATAAGTGCGGCGGCGGTCCAGTTGCTGTCGGCGGGTCATCCTCTCGACCTCGATCTCAACCGCCAGACACGTCTCTGCCCGCTCGCGCGATAGGTCGGCAGCGTCGGGTCGGAAGCGCCTGTTGAAGGCGTTGAGCAGATGCGGGAGCAGATGCTCCATGTCCTCCAGCGAGTCGACGAACTCCTCCTGCTTCACTGGCGCCCTCCTCGCTGTAGTAGGAGGCAGAACCGCCGGTAGTATAGCAGACAGCGGCAAGTCAGCCGTGTCGTGCGGTTGGCGCACAGGCCTTGGGTCATCCGCACAGGTGGTGAGGTTGCGAGGGAGAACCGACTAGGTGGTCTGCACGGCGACGAGGACCGGGTGCGGCACAGTACTGGTACTGCTGGCGAATTCGGCTGGCTATTGTCATCATGGGGCTCAGCCAGGTGAGTAGTCTAGGAGGTCATGATGCCGCTTCAGCCCCAGCCAATTGGTCGAGTTCCCGAAGAGACTGCCCGCGTGGCACGAGCTGCTTTACCCAAGGGGAATGTCTACATCCGGCTGCGCGACGCGTTGGGCAGC
>JAMCYS010000035.1:0-34773 GCA_023473795.1 Chloroflexota bacterium
GGCCAAGCAGTGCCGGGCCTGAGCCGAGGTGATAGTCTATGAACTCGCGCCCGGAGACGTCCCAGACGTGGCTGCCCTCGCCCCGAGCGACGACGAGGTTGACGTCGGGCGGCAGCACAAACAGGCCAAGGCCGCCACCGGCAAGGTACTGGCCGGCCTGATGCAACAGAGCCGCCTGGCGTTCGGCGAGTGTGACGAGCGATTCATCAGTCGACTTATTCACGAATGGGTCCTCCTCAGCTAAATCACGAGTCTGTCCGCCCCCGAACTGCTATCAGCGAAGCCCGCGGCGGTAAGGATCGAGTACTTTGCCCAGACAGTCGGAGAGTAGATTGAGCCCCACGACCAACGAGGTCAGCGCGAAGCCAGGCACTAGGGCGTACCAGGGAGCCTGCATAAGGTAGGTTCTGCCGTCCTTCAGCATCATCCCCCAGGAAGGATCAGGAGGCTGACTGCCCAAGCCAAGGAAG
This sequence comes from Chloroflexota bacterium, assembly GCA_023473795.1. Classification (GTDB taxonomy): domain Bacteria; phylum Chloroflexota; class UBA6077; order FW602-bin22; family JAMCYS01; genus JAMCYS01. The sequence continues at coordinate 471 of JAMCYS010000035.1, forward strand.
GTGAGGCCCGCCTCCAGAATCACAGCCTGGGGCACGGCAACGCTGAACTGCATGAGGACAGGCAGCAACGTGTTCGGCAGAATGTCGCGTGCCATAATCCGTGTCCGTCCAGCGCCCAGTACGATCGCCGCCTCCACGTACTCCTTCTCTCGTTCGGACAGTGTGCACGCGCGAACCAATCGGCAGATGATGGGCACGTTAATTACGGCCACGGCCAGAAGCACGTTTATGCTGCCTGGTCCCGTGACCGCTACCACCGCAATGCCGGTGAAAATGGCAGGAAGCGACATCAGCCCATCGCAGATTCGCATTACGACTGAGTCCACTTTGCCGCCAACAAAGCCGGCGAGGAGTCCGGCGGGTACCCCAATTCCCGATGCGATTAGAACCGCCAGCAGCCCCACCGCAATTGAGATTCGGGAGCCCCAGAGGGTGCGACTCAGAATATCTCGACCAAACTCATCCGCTCCGAGCAAGTAGGAGGATGACGGGGGCATGAATTGATCCTGGGAGTGCATGTTCAGGGGACTGTACGGACTAATCAGCGGTGCCAGCACAGCGATCACCACCCAAGTGACCACCAGCACTATGCCGATCTTGCCCGTCGTCTCCTGCCAGAGATCCCGGAGGACGGCACGCCAGCCATTCTCGCGCTCGAAGTTCCGTACCGGCCCCAGAGCCTCTATCGTCACCCCAGAGGGGCTACCACTCATCGTCACCTCCTACACCTTCCTGCCACCGGTCAGTCTGATTCTGGGATCCAGGTAGGCGTAGGCAACGTCCGTGAGAAGGTTGATGGCAGCAAAGACCAGTACTATGAAGAGTATGCAACCCTGCACCACGGCGTAGTCACGATTCGTGACCGAGTAGAGGACCAGCTTGCCGAGGCCAGGCCAATCGAAGATCGATTCCACGATTACCGCACCGCCCAGCAGGTGGCCCATCTGCACGCCAATTACCGTGACGACCGGGATCATCGCGTTCTTGATGCCGTGTCTACGCACTATGGTCGTCTCGGCTAACCCCTTGGCCCTGGCAGTACGTATGTAGTCATTGTTCATGACTTCCGTCAGTGACGACTTGATGAACCTGGTAAGCACCGCGGAGACAGGGATGCCCAAAGTCACCGCTGGCAGCACCAACAACCGCAGCGACTGGACCGGGTCGTCGGCAGCCGAGATGTACCCGGAGGGCGGGACCCAGCGCAGCCAGAGTCCAAAGCCCAGAGCGAGCAAGAGTCCTAGCCAGAAGTTCGGAATGGCCAAGCTCAAGGCACTGAACGTCGAAACGGCAACCTCGACTCTCGCCTGTTTGCGCAGGGCTGCTAGGAAGCCAAGTGGAAACGAGAGGAGCAGCGCCACGGCCAGACCACCCATCGCCAGCTGGAACGTCACCGGCACCCGTCGCAGAATCAGCTCGCCCACCGGAGCCTGGTTAATGAACGACTTGCCCAAGTCACCTCTAACCACTCGGCTGAGCCAGAGGACGTACTGGTTAGGCAGAGGCTCGTTCAAACCTAGCTGGTTCCTTATGACCTCGACCTGCGCGGGCGTCGCCCAAGGCCCGGCTACCATGTACGCGGGATCGCCTGGGGTCAAATGAATGATCAGGAACACGGCGACCGACATGGCCGCCAGGACCACCAGAGCCTGGGCCAACCTCCGGACTATGTACGCAACCATCGGGGTCTCCCTATTCTCCCAGCCGTGGCTCTCTTGTCGTCTGGCTAGTGGACAGGCACTGAACCTGCCGCGTGGAGGGACATGGGGTGGGACATCAGCCAGCTAGCCCTGATCCCACCCCTCTCCAGGTTTACGAGCGATTGGAGGTACTCCGCCGCCCGTGGTGCTTACTTATCGAGCCAGGCATTCTCGAGCATCATGAAGGCATCGATGTTCGCCTGATAGCCTTGCAGGTACGTTCGTCGGGGCCAGATGTTGGGCTTGGTGGCAACGACTATGGACCAGGACTCGTCTACCATGATGCTCTGCAGTTGGCGGTAGATTTGCTTTCGCTTCTCTACGTCCAACGTCTTCATCCCCTCGTCCACCAGGCGATCGTATTCTGCCGACCGGAACTTGGCGCTGTTGTCCTTCTTGTAGATAGGTATGCCGAACAGCGAGGAAGGGTCCTTGTTTACCCTTGCTTGTGCACCTACCATGATGTCATACCCACCATTCAACCAGATGGGGTAGGCCTGTGCCGCCTCCATGGTCTTGATGGTCATCTTGATCCCGATCTGGGCCGCGTCTGCCTGCATAACCTGGGCTATGCTGCCTGACTCGGGGATCGAGCCGAAGGTAATCACGGTGGTTTCAAAACCGTTAGGATACCCGGCCGCCGCGATCATCTGCTTTGCCTTCTGCAGGTCGAAGGCGAAGTAATTGTCGTACTTGGGATCGTAGACCCAAGTGTGCTTGAGGTAGTACGGAGCGAAGATCGGTTGGGTGGCCCCAAAAAAGGTCTTCTCCGAGATGGTTTTGCGGTTGACTATGTACTGGAACGCCTGCCGCACCTGCTTGTTGTCAAACGGTTTCTTGTCGCAGCCGAGCGCTATGTTCCAGAACGCCCCTTCCACTTCGCTTATTTCAATCGTCAGGTTCTTGTCGTCCTTGAGGCGTCCATATTCTGAATAGGGACAGGGCTCGATGAAATGCACGGTGTCCGCCAACAATGCGGTAGTCATGGCCTGGGCGTCGTTGTATGCCTTGGCGGTGAACCCGTCGACCAGCGGCTTGCCCTGGCGAAAATAATCGGGGTTCCGCTGCATCTTCACGCTCTCGCCAGCCACCCACTCCTGGAATTTGAAGGGGCCGGTGCCGATGGGCTTGGTGTTGATTTGGCCGATCGTCTCCTTGTTGAGAATGTACATGCAGTCGTACAGATCGAACTTCCCCGGCTGCGGCGACTTGTACAACACCTGGGCAGTGTACTTGTCTAGAGCCTTAGCCGAGTCGATGAGCGCGGCGAGAGGCGCCAATTGATGTCCGATCTTCGCGTCCTTTACTCTCTCCATATTGAACACCACGTCATCGGCTACGAGCTCCCTGCCATTGTGGAACTTCACACCTTGGCGAAGGTGGAACGTGACTGAGCTGCCGTCGGGCGCCTCCTCCCACGACTCGGCGAGCTCTGGCTGGGGCTTGAGGTTTGCATCGTAGCGTACCAGCGGATTGTAGATCTGGTTGTGAATCGGTCGGTTGACTTGCCCCAAGTACCAGGGGTCTAGCGTCGCAACGTCGCCACTGTGGCCGTGCACCAACTGGCCGCCGGCCTTTGGCTGCTTGGCGGCTGCTGGCTGAGTTCCCGGCGCCTTGGACGCGGCAGGGGCAGATGTTGCCGCAGCGGCGGGCGCCTGGGTAGACTTGGCAGGAGCCGGACTGGGGGAAGCCGCCGGTGGTGTTGTCGCACAACCGGCAATCGACTGAGCGACCAGAACCGAGGTACCAGCGCTCAACAGTAGGCCAATCAGCCTGCGCCTTGAAATCGTCGCTGTTCTTGTTCGCCTTGTGAGTCCGTCAGCAGCACCTTTCGTCGCCATGTTGTCCTCCTTCTATTCGACTGCGTGGAGCCAAAGGTCAGCGCGAGAGCCAGACTGCATTTGCCTCAGGCGATCGATTAATGACATACGCCTACAAAGCCGCCCTAAATGGCAGCTACAAGGTCACCGTTCTGCCGGTGCTGTAGGACTTGATGATGGCCAGCAGCACCCGGTTTACCGCCAAACCATCCGTCTCGTCGGGCAATGGGTGTCCACCAGCCAGGATTGTGTCCACGAAGTAGCGTACTGAGGTAATCCACCAGCCACGTGTCTTCCCGGAGTAGTCCTTCACCTCCCAATCCCACGGCAAGGTCTCAGCTTCCTTGCCGTAAACGTTGAGCCCCTGGTGACCCCAGTCCGACTCCACTATGCCGGAATCCCCAAGGATCTCTAGCTTCAGGTCCATCGATGGCTGATGCGAGTCGGGCAGAATCCAGGAACCCTCGCAAGTCGCGTGAGCGCCGTTCGAGAAAGTGAGCAGGCAGACGGTTGTGTCAGGAGTCTGTACGCCACGGTTGGCGAGTGCTCCCCAGCCTGACACGGCATAGACGGTCCTGACTTCGTCCTGCGCTAGCCAGCGGACTATGTCGACCAGGTGGGAGAGTAGGTACATGGTAGGGTTGGTGTCTGCCGCCCAAGGCATGACCAGCGTCTTGGAAAGCTTCGGCCTCGTCCGTATGTAGAAGTACTCTGGGCGCCCGACTTTGCCGCTACTTAGGGCATCTCTAATTTGGGCCACGATAGGCCGATGCCTGTTGCCGTAGTTGACCATCAGGCGCTTGCCGCTCTTTCGCACCGCTTCCACGATGGCAATGCCGTCGTCCAACGTAACCGAAAGCGGCTTCTCCAGGAGGACGTGGACGCCAGACTGAACCGCATCGACCACCGGTGCGCGATGCCGATTGTCCGGTGTCGCCACCGAGACCGCATCCAATTTCGTCTTCTCGAGCATTTCCCGGTGGTCGACGTAGACTTGAGGGATACGGTAGCGTTCTGCGAGGCTCTCCGCCCGCTCACGGTTCAGGTCACAGACCGCAACAAGATCGGCGTTCTCGTACTCGGCAAGCACCCTAGCGTGCATTTCGCCCATAACCCCGGCGCCGATGATGCCCATCTTAAGCACGGCCGCTGTTACCTCCATCACTTCGTTGGACTCAGAAGGGCCAGATCGCCTATCTGGCGAGCCGTTCACTCCGCCGAGCCAGCCACCACAGGCGGGTCCCGACGCCTAACCGTCCCTCTTAACGGTCCCCGAATCCAGTAAGGTTTGCACCAGTTCCACTACCGTGAGTGCCTCTCGCGCCTGTTCTGGGCTGCCAAGCGCCGGTGGCGTGTCATTCTGGACACACTTCACGAAGTAGGAGAGCTCCTCCTCGTAGGCATCGACTTGCTGGTACGCTATGTCTGATGGCTCCCCATCAGTTGGGTACATCTTCAGCGCGTGGTGCACCGTCTCGAATCCGTACCGTCCATCGGCCAGTCTGCGCCGCTGGAAGCGGTACTCAAGCGCACCGTGTTCACACAAGACGCGACTTTCAAAGGTCACCGGAAAGCAGCGGGGCATGAGGTAGCTTACTTCTATCTGGCCTATGACGTTCGTGTGTGACAAGAGTGCAACTTGGACGTGGTTCCACCCGTCGTAACCTTCGCCTTTCTTGCCTATCGCTGCCGCCACCTCCTTTGGCTTGCCGAAGTAGCAGTTGAACAGGTCCACGTCGTGAATCAGCAGGTCATACAAGGCAGAGGAGCCCTGAGCGAACCATTTGCGCCACAAGGGAGTAGAGGCCAGGCGGCAGGCATAGTAAGCCTGCGGTGCACCGACTCTGCCTTCAGCCAGAATGCGCTGAATGGCCACGTACTCCGGCCAGAATCTGGTTGTGTGTCCTACCATGAACTTGACGCCTGCCGCCTGTGCTTTCTCGATCATGCGATCGCAATCAGCAACGGTCAGGGCAATCGGCTTCTCGCAAAGGACATGTTTGCCAGCAGCAAAGGAGAGAATCGCCTGCTCTGCATGGAGGTTGGATGGCGAGCAGATGTCCACCGCATCGACCAGCCCGCCCTCCAGAAGGTCCTCAAGGCAGTCGCAGCCCCTGGCGTCGTACTTCTCGGCTAGGGGGCCGGCGCGCCCTGGGCCGGAGCCGACTAAGGCCGTTAGGCGCACGCGCTCTAGTCTGGACAGAATGGAGGCGTGTAAGCTGGCCATATTGCCGGTGCCCACGATACCGATTCTCAAAGCGTCCACCTCGCGAGATAGCGTCTAGTATTGGGGAATACTCTGGCCGATGGCTCAGCGGCTGGCGTCCACCAGCGCCTGATAGATCACCCCTCCCTCGCACTGCTCGGGCACCGGCCATGCTGCCAGGCGACAGACAGTGGGTACTACATCCACCAGCCGGACTACCCGGCCGATCTCCGCACCGGACTTGACGCCCGGGCCGCACATGACGAAGAGGCCGTGCAGATCGCCCACTCCTCGCGTGGCAGTGGGTAGGTGTGAGCCGTGTTCGTCGTTGAAGGCTGGGTCTACGGCATAGACGACATCTCCCGTCCGCGCGCCCCCCAAGCCGATCACCGGTGCATCCTCCCGCCTCAGAGCCAGCACCACGGGCTTGATTGCCGTCTCCGTGTCGGCATAGTCGTGAAGTAGGTTGATTACCTGCTTGCGAACGTCTTCGTATTCGGCTCCCGGCTCCACTATGCCGGTAGGCTCCCTTCCCCTCAGATTGATGTATATGTGCACAGTGCGCTGGGCAAATGCCCTAGTTCTCGACCAGTCCACTTGCCTACGAGCGGGCCTGCCGTCGTCAACCTGCGGCGCCTTCTTGTACGCCAGGAGCCCAGCTGCCTCCAGAAGACCGTTAACGCTGAACATCTTGCCGTGCGGCTTGGCGCCATGGTCCGATACCACGACCACCAGAGTGTTGCTGTCTGCCGCCTCCAACATAGCACCAATCACTTTGTCTACCTGCTGGTAGATTTGCTGCTCCATGTTCACCCACAGCGGCACCTGGCCCTTGTCCTCGGCGAATTCCGGGTCGATCTCCCTACTGCAGGCGTGATAGAGCCAATCCGTGAGATGGAGGTGAGTAATGAATAGGTCCCAAGGCTTGTTCTTCAGGAGATAGGTGGAGGCATCGGCAAGGAACTGATGGTGGAAACCAAAAGTCTCTACTAAGGTGTCACGGTCGATCCACCCCAACCGGAGCGGCTCAAAGCCAACCCGGCCGGTGGGCAGACCATCGAGAGACTTGATTTCATCCTCGATTGAACTGGGGTGGCCCCAGCCGTTTAGGGCGCAAATCCCCGGCACGTATAGCCGCAGGCTTCGACCGTCTGCCGATAGTTCCAACAACTTGAAGCGCAGAGCCGCTTTCTGTGGCCCTGCCTTGGTACGGAACGTCCGTACGATGTTTGGGCTCCACTCGCCGGGTCGCAGCACGGCAAGGACCGCGTTCTTGTGCCTCTCTTCGGCCACAACAAGGGTATCGTAGGCCGACCCGCTCAACCCCGATCGATCCACCAGCAAGTGCCAGGTAAACGGGTCCATTTCATACCGGGACCGTCGGGGACTAACCTTCACCTCAGCTTCCAGTGCCTCAGAGGCGTGCTCGATACCCTGCCATCCCGCGGCCTTCCTCAGATCGATCTCCTGCCCAAACGGATAGGGCTCGGTACTGATGAGTAGGTCGGAGCTCAGGTTGGCCCTGGGACCATCGGCCAGGCTCAGGTTGATCCGCCATTCCGAGACCCCTAGCCCTGAGCCTCCCACTTGGATGGCATCATGAACTGTGCAAGGCCAGGTGGCAGGGTAGTTGACGATGACGGATTGCTTGCCTATCTTGGCAATCGCCTCCCAGATCGTCTCGGCCTGGACGTCCGCGGACTTGAAGCCCATATGCGTCTTGTCTAGAGGGTCCCCAGGAATGTGCACGTCGAAGTCCGTGATGCCGTGGGTCATGGGCCAGGCGCCAGTGGCAATAGTCGTCCAGTTGGGAGGGGTGATGGTAGGGAAAGGGACGAGGCAGTTGGGGGCAATCACCCCCCGTTCCATGAGCCTTCTCAGATTCGGCAGACTGCCCCCTCTCGCCCATTGATAGAGTCGACTGGCGATTGGCGAGTCGATGCCAATGATCATCACCCTATCGGCTTTTTCTGCCATCTTCATCTCCAACGGTTGGCGCGGCGCTCTTGCGCACCACAGTCTCTGCGGTACCCTTTATGTGTACGTTGCCCTCGCCAGCGGTGCTGCTCGTCACAACGCGTATTAGTCGGTCGATGTGCATCTTCATCGCCTCTTCGGCTTTGCCTGGCTGCCGCGCGCGGATGGCGTCCAATATGGCCAGGTGATCCTCCGGATTGATGGCGTGCGATGCCCTTTGCGTTTCCAAGCCCACCGCCTGGATTTGCGGATCGGTGTTGTACTCAAAGAGGAGTTTGATGACGGCCTCAAGGACCCGGCTCCTGGCCGCTTCCGCAATAAGGATGTGAATCTCGCGGTTTGCTTGGGCCACGTCCTTGCCGGACCTGGCAAGAGATATGTGCTTGCGGATCGACTTTTCAATTTCGGCCACTTCCGCATCCGTGGCCCTCACCGCAGCAAGCCTCGCTGCTTCCGCTTCAACACCGCGTCTGGCATTCAGTGACTGCAGCAAGTCCTCCAGGGTCTCTATCTGAATCGCCCGCATAAGGTCCGTCTGGCGACCGGCCATGGCACGGGCCTGCTCGAGACCTTCTAGATAGACTTGCCCTTCTTTGGTTAGCACTCTACCCTTATTGCCGATTGGCTCCGTCAACCCCTTGAGGTCCGTGCTTCGCAGCAGTCGGGTTGCCGTGGCTTCGCTTACATCGATCCCTGCCTGGGAAAGGGCTTGCTGCACCTTCAAGCACCCAACCGGCCCACGATCTGCGCTGATTCCGCAGAGCGCAAGGTAGACGAGCTCTCCGGGTGGCCACGATGCTGAGGTGAGCATGTCACCAGGCCCCGTACTTGCCGGCCTAGCACTATTGGGTCGAAGTGCCGCCATGTCCATTCCTGCCCCTTTGCCTGTTAGTGGTCCGTCAATCCTGTCGGACGTCCGTCATCCATGACTGAACTCCGTTATCACTGACGGACTCATTGTACGAGAGACCCCCTAGTTTGTCAATGGGCTGGGCCTGAGAAATCACTGCTTGACAGGTCAGCTGGCTTGTGATAGCTTCCGTGTAAGTTACATCATATACGGTGCGTCAATGCGCGAGGGACTACCGTGTCAGAGATGGTCACGCCAATAGGCGAGCGCCACAGAACACTCGGCCAGCACATCTATGACGAGGTACTGACGGCAATCCTGGACGGCCGCATCAAATCCCGGCAGCGGCTCGTCTTGGACGACCTGGCAGCGCAGTTGAAGGTCAGCCAAACGCCAGTCCGCGATGCCCTGGCTCGGCTGGCCGCGGAAGGGGTGGTCGAGAACAGCGGCCGCAGGGGCTTTCGCGTCACCGCGCTCTCGGCCGAGGATCTGACGAATCTCTACGACCTCGGTTTGATGTGCGAGCTGCACGCAATCGAGAAGGGGTTGGCTAACCTTACACCGAGAGTGCTCGAACAGCTAGAGCGGTTGGCGAATGAGACTGCCAGATCGGGCGACCCCGCCACCGCGCCGGATCGGCTGTCCTTCCTGAGAGCGGATAGGCGATTCCATTGTGCGATCGTCGAGCTGGCCGGGAACGTCAAGCTTACGGAGTTGTTCGACCGGCTCAACGCCAGTATCCACATCACCCGGGTCGGTATCAGGCGCGTTACTCCCGAAGAACAGCGGGCAGTCAACGGTCCGGAGCATCTGGCAATCGTAGAAGCCCTCAAGAGTGGTGACTTGCGCGCCGTCAAAGAGGCGCTGCGCGCCCACTCGCTGCAGGGTCTGCGGCGAGGACTAGCGCGTCTGGAGGAGGAGGCGCCCGACGGGCCCTTCTCCTCTGGGATCAGCGCGAACGCCCTCCCGACGGCGGCCTGTGGCCGGGACGACGACCGGAGTGGACTTGGCATAGCCGTTGTTTGAGGGCGCGACCCTCACCGTGAAGTGATTGGCAGGTTCACGGGCGAAACCTGCGGACTGGAGGCCTGAAGCACTACTCAACTGTTCGGCAGCGTGGCAATCAAGGATGTACGTGGCATTATTCCTGGTCGGCGTGCCGACCTCAGCGGGATTCGCTCAGTAGCGCCCAGCGAGGTCTGGCAGGTGTTCAGTGGCGCGTTGTTCAGTGGCCCCACGAAAGGAGTAAGAGCGATGTCTGTCCTGCGGCAACCCAACGGGTCCAACAAGGCGGGCCTCACCCGCCGCGACTTCCTCAGCCTTACCCTCGCCTCATCGACGCTGGCGATGCTGGCCGCCTGCTCTGCCCCGGCTGCTCCGGCAGCTACCAGCGCCCCGGCACCCGCTGCTACCGCTGCCCCCAAGCCGGTTGCCACCACGGCGCCGGCTCCCGCCGCCACGGCAGCGCCCGCGGTCAGCACCGCGGCCCCGGTCGCCCAGAGCTTTGACTGGAAGAAGTATTCTGGCACCAAGCTTCGCTACCTTGGCTGGAACGGCCCCTGGTCGGATGATTTGGCTGCCAAGCTCCCTGAATTCGAGCAGCTCACGGGCATTCAGGTGACCTGGGAGCGCCTGCCGCAGGAGCAGAATCGGCAGAAGGCCATGACCGAGTTCACGGCCAAGAACAAGGACCTCGACCTTGTCTTCGTCGCGCCGGACGTCGACTGCGTGAAGTACTTCAAGGCGGGCTGGCTCTATCCGATCGACGAGTACCTGGCTAGTTCGAAGATGATGCCGCCGGATTTCGACCTCAAGGACTTCGCCGAAGGTGTGATGAAGACCGGCAACATCCTCGGCAAGCAGCTGGTCATCCCACACCAGGTGGATGTGGCCGGATTCTGCTACCGCAAGGACCTGTTCGCCGAGAAGGGGCTCAAGCCGCCGGAGACGATGGACCAGATCGATGAAATCTTCTCCAAGCTGCACGCGCCTCCGAACATGTACGCCTTCGTCTCCCGTGGCACGGCCGCCCAGGGACCAGTGACCTGGGCAGCATATCTGTACAGCTTCGGCGGGGACTGGCTGACCGCGGACCGCAAGCCGGCTATCAGCACCCCGGAGAGCATCAAGGCCATCGAGTTCTGGGCGAATCTGTGTATGAAGTACGGGCCTCCCGGCACTACGAGCCTCAACTGGCCCGAGTCTTCCGCCTTCGTGGCGCAGGGCAAGGCGGCGGTCGAGATCGATACCACCTCGCGCAAGAGCGTGTACGAAGACCCGAACCAGGCGAAGGTCGCCGGCAAGATGGGCTACGCCCTCTTCCCCAAGGGTCCGGGCGGGGCCAAGCCCTGGGTATGGACCGCCGGCACAGCCATCTCCGCCTACTCCGAGAAGAAGGAGGCGGCCTGGTACTTCGTTCTCTGGACCGTCAGCAAACAGAACCAGCTCTTTACCCAAGTCAAGGGCACGGCGGCGGTCCGCGCCTCGGCCTGGAAAGCGCCGGAGATGGATGCGATCAGAAAGGTGACACCGGACTGGATCGACACCACGCTCAAGACAATGGAGATCAGCGACAGGCCGATCAACCCGCGGGTCGTTGCCGTTATGGAGTACCGCAACCGGGTCGGCGAAGTCCTTGTCAAAGCTCTGCAAGGCCTAAAGGGTGATGCCCTCAAGGCCGAGGCAGTGAAGTGCGATACTGACCTCGCCGCCATCATGGCCAAGACGGAGACGTAGCCGGACCAGATTCCACCAGCCCTGCCAATAGTAGAGAAAGACTGGACAAGCAAAGAGCAGACGGAGCACGGACCGGTGCCGGTAGACGCCGCAGTCCATTGGCTGGCTCTGCCAGATCCGTGTGCAGCGAGGCGGTGACGCCCAGTTCGTTCGGCAAGCGAATATGGTCGAGGTTCGACTGTGCCCAAGGAGTGACCGCGTGAAAGCGAAGATGAGCCACCGCGAGCGCGCGCTCGCGGCCCTGAATCACCAGGAACCCGACCGTGTGCCCGTCGACCTCGGCCAGGCGGCCGGTGACGGCATCACCACCATCGCCTACCAGAACCTGCTACGCCACCTGGGCTTCGGTGAGCGACCCCTCGACGTCTGGAACAGGGAAGTGCAGATAGTCGAAGTCGAAGAGGACGTGCTGCGGCGCTTCGACGTAGACTTTCGCGCCGTTCGCCCAGGCGCCCCGGACCGAGGCGGCGACACGGTCCTCTCGCCCGACAGCTACCGCGACCAGTGGGGCGTGGTGCGCGTCAGACCGCCGGGAGGGTTCTACTTCGATTTCGTCGCCAGCCCCTTTGCCGAGGACGCCACGCTCTCGGCCATCGAGCGCTACCCCTGGCCAGATCCTGACGATCCCGGCCGTTACCGCGGCCTGCGCGAGAGGGCCAAGCGTCTGCGCGAAGAAACCGACTACGCGGTCGTGCTCGACGCCGACTGCACCTTTTTCGACAATTGCGGCCCTCTGCGGGGCTGGGAGAACTTCTACGCCGACCTGCTCGTCAACACCGAGTTCGCCAAGACCCTGATGGACCGCTACCTCGAGATCAAGCTGGCCATGGCCGGCCACATCCTAGAGGAGGCCGGCGCGTTCGCGGACGTCGTAGTGGCTTCGCGCGACGACCTAGGGACTACTACCGGCCCCATCATCTCGCCCGCCCTCTTCCGGCGACTCGTCCTGCCGCGGATGAAGCGCATCTTCGACTTCTTCCACGCCCGCACGGAGGCCAAGATCTTCCATCACTGCGATGGCGCCATCTATCCGCTGCTTGGCGATCTGGTCGAGGCGGGCGTACAGATCACTAACCCCGTGCAGGTCAACGCCGCCGGCATGGGGGACACCGCCCGCTTGAAGGCGGAGTTCGGGGAGAGGCTCACCTTCTGGGGCGCGATCGATACCAGCGCCGTGCTGCCGCGCGGCACGGCGCTGGAGGTTCGCCAGGAGGTGGAGCGGCGCGTTCGCGACCTCGGGCCGGGTGGCGGCTACGTACTCTGCTCGGTGCACAACATCCAGCCCGACGTGCCGCCGGAGAATGTGGTCGCCATGTTCGACGCCGTGCACGGCGTCGGCACGTCCGGCTTCGGGCGATCTTAGTCAAAGGGGTCTGGCTACCCCCCAGACCTCGAACTAGACTACCCGGTTTATCATCGTTGACTCGCAACCTGAGCGGTGCTAGACTCCAAATGACGTAATCTCTCGCTGTCTGGCTAGTAACGTTGGCGCAGTGAACAAGGGTCCGCGACTGCTGAGAGGGATGGACGTAAGGTGCACTGCCCTTGGTGTGGTGCTCAGCTTCCAGACGATGCCAGCTGCTGTCCAACGTGCAGGTGTCCCCTCAGGGCCTGTGGCGGATTCCGGTCGCTACTCAGATTAATCTGCCGACTCCTCTCCGAAGGGTGGGACGTGCTGCCGCCGCCAAGCGACGAGGTCGCTGAGCGAAAAGGCCAAACACGACCAACCTAGAGCGCCGCTCGTCTGCTGCCGCGGAACGAATGCCGCACGGTCCGCTCGGTGTCTGACCGTCCCCTCTGCCTTGGGAGCTCTGCACTCCTCCGATAGGCCCAACCTTCTCTCTGCCTATTACTCCTCAGGGGCGGGGCATGACTGGACAAGAGTCCTAATCCGCCAAGTCCTCCCGTCGACGAACCGCTGCGCCATCTATGGTTACCATAGCAATGTTCTATTGGACCCTAGGCTCTTCCAGCGCTAGACTGCGGTTGGGGGATGGTCGCCAGGTAACGTGGCGAACCTGGCTGCGCCAGTCGGTCTCACTTCTCGTGACTCCACTTGTTCGCACGTCGTTGGGCCAGCTATCTTCGATGGTCAGCCGCAATCGAAGGACCCACGAAGCCCTGGCCGGCTGCCAACCTTTGTCGGTCACTCTCGCCAGCAAATCGAGGAGGTCCCGGAGAACGACTATGAAGGCGGTGAGTCCAGACACCTGCCGCAAGGTGCCGGCATGCCAGAGCGCTTGTCCGGCAGGGATCGACATTCCGCGCTACATCAGGCACTTGCGCGGCGGAGAGTTCAGTGCCGCGCTGGCAGTGAACAGAGAAAAGATTCCCTTCCCTTCTGTCTGCGGTTACGCCTGCGTACACCCCTGCGAGGCCGCCTGCGCACGAAAACAGATTGACGAGCCTGTGGCTGTTCGCCTGTTGAAACGTGCCGCGGTCGAGCTGGGAGGTGACGACTGGAAGAGCGGCCAGATTGCCCCATCGGCGACTGGCAAGAAGGTTGTCGTTGTCGGCGCCGGGCCTGCGGGCCTAACCGCCGCCTACTGTTTAGCACGGCGCGGACACGAGGTCACGGTGCTGGAGGCTCTGCGGGAGCCGGGCGGCATGATGCGCTATGGCATTCCCGAATACCGTTTGCCCAGGCCGGCTCTTGCCAAAGAGGTGGCCGAGATCGTGGGCGCCGGGGTCAAGATCGAGACCGGCGTGCAGGTTGAGGTGCCAGCGCAGCTGCTGCGGGATGGCTTCGACGCCGTGCTGGTTACGGTTGGCGCCTGGCGAGGCGCGCACTTGGGGGTACCTGGCGAGGAAAACGACAAGGTTCTCGACGGTTTCGCCTTCCTCAAGCAGATCAACAGCGGCGAACGGGTGCGGCTGGCTGGCCACGTCGTAGTCGTGGGCGGTGGTAACACCGCGATCGACGCCGCGCGGACGGCAGTGCGCTCCGGGGCCAAGAAGGTCACTATTCTGTACCGTCGCACGCGCGACGCTATGCCGGCGAGCGATGAGGAGATCGAGGGCGCCTTCTACGAGGGCGTGCAAGCGGAATTCCTGGCCGTGCCGGTGAAAATCGAGGAGAAGGACGGCGCGCTGGAGCTGACCTGCCAGAGGATGCAGCTCGGCAAACCTGACGCCAGCGGCCGTCCCAGGGTCTCGGCAGTTCCCGGCAGCGACTTCGCCGTTCACTGCGACAGGTTGCTGGTGGCTGTTGGTCAGACGCCTGAACTTGGCGGCGAATTCGGTCTCCCCACCGGCCCAGGTGGCACGGTGCAACGCGACAGGGAAACGTTCGCCACCGCGCAGCCGGGCATCTTCGCCGCTGGCGACGTGGCTGAGGGGCCGACTTCTATCATCGAGGCCATCACCCAGGGACGGAAGGCGGCGAGCGCGATCGATAGGTTTCTTGGCAGTGACGGAAGAATAGACGAGACGCTCGCGCCCGCCACCGCACAGGTGCGCTCACAGCCGGCCGTGCGGAGCGCGACTAGGCCCCACGTGGAACAGGTCCCGCTCGGCGAACGGCTCCACTCCTTCGCCACGGTTGAGCTGGGCTACGGGATCGGGGCTGCCACCAAGGAGGCACATCGTTGCCTCGGCTGCGACCTGCTTGACTTCCAGGTGACTGTGGACGCCACAGCCTGCAAAGAGTGCGGCTACTGCCAGGAGGTCTGCAAAGTCGGCGTCTACGACTGGGCCAACTACATCAGTGACCGCGGTTACAGGCCGATGCTTGCCGTCAAGCCCGAGAACTGTATCGGCTGTGGAGAGTGCATCTTCGCCTGTCCGGACTTCGCCATCACTGTAGTCGAGAGGGAGTGTGGCCAATGAAGCGTGTGCTGGAGACGGGCAACGCGGCCATAACCGAGGGAGCGATTGCCGCCGGCTGCCGAGTGTTCGCGGGCTATCCGATAACCCCGGCGACCGAGATCGCCGAGAATATGTCCCGCCGTTTGCCGCAGGTGGGCGGCTATTATCTGCAGGCCGAGGACGAGCTGGCCGCCATGCACATCGCCGTAGGCTCGTCGTTGGGTGGTCTTAAGGCGATGACGGCCACTTCGGGTCCAGGCTTCATCCTCTATGCCGACCCCTACGGCTGGGCCCTGGGCAGCGAGATACCGGTGGTGGTCGTCAATGCCCAGAGAGTCGGTCCAGTCAGCGGGATCACCGGCGCGCCTGGCCAGGGCGAGTTCTATTTCTCTCGCTACCCCACCCAAGGAGGCAACTTCGAGACGATCGTTCTGGCACCCGCGAGCGTACAGGAGGCTTTGAACCTGACGGTGGAAGCGTTCTATCTGGCCGAGCGTTTTCGCATGCCGGTCACGCTGCTGGCCGACCAGCTGGTGACTGACGGCTGGGAAAGCCTCTCAGTCCCAGAGACGCCCGATGACGTAGCGGCCATGGGCCTGCGCGTGCTGCCGCGCCGCATCCATAGCGGCCCGGAGTTCTATCCGGCTAGCGACGAAATCGACGTGCCGCCCGTCGTGCTCGGGCACAATACAGGCGCAGCCTGCTCCGACTGGACGCCGACGGAGCAAGGCTATGACACCGAGGAGGTGGAGGCGCAGCACAAGCACGCCTACCGGCTCATCTATAAGGTACGCAACCATCGCGACCTCCTGCGGCGCTACGAAGCGTATTACTTGGATGATAACCCGGAAGTAGTGCTGGTCTCGTACGGCAGCCCCGCCCGCGTAGCCAAGAGCGCTGTGAAGAGGGCGCGGGAGCGCGGCTTGAAGGTCGGAGGCATACGCCTGATCGGACTCTGGCCGTTCCCCGAAGAGTTGTTCACTCTACCCGCGAAGTACCTGTCTGTCGAGCTGAACAACGACGGCCAGCTCGTGCGTGAGGTGCAGCGGGCGGTGCCGAAGGGCAGCGCGGTGCACTTCTTCGGCAAGTGCGGTGAGTTGCCCACCGTGGCGGAGCTGCAGAGGATGATCGACGCTCTCTTGTCTGGAGAGCCACTGCCAGCCAACAGATGGGAATGGGAGGCCTGGTGAGATGGACCCGCTAGCGGAGAAGTACCTCCGTCCAAGGAAGATTCCCAGCACGGCCTGCAGCGGTTGTGGGCTCGGCCAGATACACAAGAAGATAGTGATGGCTATCGACGAACTTGGGCTCGGAATTGAGGACGTGGTCTGGGGCACGGGCATAGGCTGTGCCGGCCGTCAGACGTTCGGCGCCTGGAAGGGCGACAACTTCGCCGGCACCCACGGGCGGGTCTACGCCATCTCTACCGGCCTGCGCGTCGCCCTGCCGCGAGACAAGAAGATCGTTCTGACCGTGGGCGATGGTGACGCATTCGGCATCGGCTTGTTGCACGTGCTGCATTGCGCCCGTCGCAACCTCGACGTGACGGTTATCGTCTGCGACAACCTGGGGTACCAGTCCACGGGCGGCCAGTACGGCTGGACGACGCCCGAGGGCTACAAGACCGATAGTAGCCCCTACGGCATGAACGAGCCCAACTGGGTGCAGGGCGGGCGCGACGTCCTCGGCATCTTGCGCGAGGCGGGCGCCACCTTCCTAGCCCGCCACACTAGTCTCGAGGGCCGGGAGGCGGTGGAGGACATCAAGAAGGCCATCCAAAACAGGGGCTTCTCCCTCGTTCACATGCCGTTCCCCTGCATCACCAACTTCGCCGGCCGGGCGCTGGGCACGCGCAAGCCCGTGGAAGTCTATCGATGGTTCAAGGAGCACACGGACGGGAACGTCCCTGGCAAGCCGGGAGACGCCCTCTTCAAGTGCGGCGTGTACTTCGATGCTAGCAATAGCCGCGTCGAGTATTCCGAACTGGTGAGAAACAACGTCGCCGAGGTGCAGCGGAGGTATCGCTAATGGAGAAGCGAACTGAGATTCTGGTGAGCGGCTTCGGAGGCCAGGGCGTCGTGCGCGTCGGCCAGATTCTGAGCACGGCGGCGGTGAGCTCGGGGCTGCACACGACGATGCTCGTCAGCCACGGCACGGAGACTCGCGGCGGCTACGTGCGTAGCCAGGTAGTCATCTCCGACGAAGAGATCGACAGCCCGGTGGTGGAGAACCCGGATTTCCTCTGCGCCCTCTCCAAGGCCGCCTACAACCGCTTCAAGCACCTGGTGAGCAAGGGGACTATCATCTACGATCCGGCGTTCATCGAGCCCGACGAGACGCTGGACGTGCGCCAAGTTCCCTTCCCTGCCCGCGACATCGCCGTGGAGAAGCTGGGGCGGGAGATCTTCGCCAACGTGATCGTCGTGGGCTACCTGGCAGGCCTGTTGTCGGGGACTCTAACAAAAGAGGCCGTGGCGGCGGCGGTGCGCGAACGGATTCCCAAGTTTCAGAGCGAGAACGCGGCCGCGTTCGCGGTCGGCTATTCCTTGGCCGAGACATTGGGCGGGGCGCCGACAGTGGCGACCAGATAGTCCAAGAACTCGCGCACGGTTCGCGTCTGGTATTTGTCCTTGTGCTGGACGAGGTAGAAGTCGCGTCGGAACTGAGCTCCTGTCAGGTCCAGCTTAGCCACGGAGCCGAGTGCCAGCTCCGCCGCGAGCGTCAGTTCGGAGACTATCGAAACGCCCAGGCCAACTGCCACGGCCATCTTGACGGCCTCGTTGCTGGCCAGCTCCATAGTCACTTTCGGCACGAGGCCCAGCCTAGCCAGCTCCACTTCGATCGCGGTGCGCGTAGTGGCGCCGCGTTCGCGGATGATCAAAGGCTCCTCTGCCAGTTCAGCCAACGTCATCGTGCATTGCCGCGCCTTGGGATGGCTGGCGGGAAGAATGAGCACAAGCCTGTCCTGGAGGAAGAGGCGCGTCTGGAGGTCCGCGTGCTCGGGGTGGCCGGCCACCAGGCCGAAGTCGAGCTGGTTGCTCAGCAGACGGGCGATTATTTGCGCCGTGTTACCGATTTCGACCACGACCCTGAGGTTGGGATAGGCACGCTTGAAGCCGCACATCGCCTTAGGAAGTACGTAGATGCCGATGGTGTTGCTGGCGCCCATCAGCAGTCTGCCCGCCCCTACTTCCTTGCCTTCGTCGAGTGCCGTCGCCGCTTCTTCTGACAGGGCCACGATGCGCTTGGCGTAGTCGAGCATGGTCTCCCCGGCCTGGGTGAGATAGATGCGCTTGCCGATCTGCTCGAACAGAGTCTGACCTACCGTCTGCTCGAGCTTGGCGACAACGGCGCTGACTGAAGGCTGAGTCATATAGAGGTCGTCGGCGGCGCGCGTGAAGTTGCCCCTCTCCGCCACCGCGATGAAGACCCTGAGTTGCGGGATCGATACTTCCACGGCTGACCTTCGCTGCATATCGTTACGATAGGAAAGTTCTATTGGACGGGCCCTGGGACGCCTGCTAAATTGAAGGCACGGCCAGGTGAAGCGGTTGGCAGAGCGGCGGGCGCGCCGGCGCGACTGCGATACCCCACATCGTAGCCATCTCGCAGCCCATCGTCAACGGCCGGCTCCTCGCTTGAGACCTAGCCCAAGCGGACGCACGGCGACCGCCGAGGCCTACTCCGAGATCTAATCGAGCGAGGCAGACTCGCTGAGGTTGGTGGGCAGATGCGCTTGTACGAGTACCAGGCGAAGTGGCTATTTGCCGCGCAGGGCATACCGACCCCACCGGGCGCGGTGGCAACGGATCCTGAGCAGGCGGGAGCGGCCGCCGAGCAACTTGGCGTTCCGGTGGCACTCAAGGCGCAAGTCCTCGCCGGCAAGCGCGGCAAGGCGGGCGGCATACGCTTCGCCCAGGACGCGGCCGGCGCGCGGGCGGCCGCCCACGATATCCTCGGGGCGACTCTAAACGGCTTCGTAGTAGAATCGCTCCTCGTCGAGCAAAGGCTGGACATCGCGAGCGAACTGTACCTTGGTATCACGACCGACCGGTCACGGCGCTGCCCTGTGGCGATCTTCTCTGCCAGCGGCGGCGTGGAGATCGAGGAGGTCGCCCGTTCGGAACCGGAGAAGCTGATCGTCATGCCAATCGACGTGGCAGTTGGCTTTCAGACCTACCATGCTATGAACCTGGCGCTGAGGGGCGGCCTGGGGGGGAAACTGCTGACCGCGGTCGCCGACGTCGCCAGCAGGCTCTACGACGTGTACTGGCAGTACGACGCCGAGGTCGCGGAGATCAACCCGCTTGTCGTCACCCAATCGGGCCAGGTAGTGGCGGCGGACGCTCGCATGTCAATCGACGAGAACGCGTTGCCTCGCCAGAAGAACCTACCCAAGAACGCTATGCCGGGCTCCGACCTGGAGATTGCCGCCCGTGAACAAGGTCTTACCTACATCCCGCTGGACGGGGACATCTGCATCCTGGCCAACGGAGCGGGATTGACGCTCGCCACGATGGACCTTATCGCGGCGCACGGCGGCCGACCGGCCAACTTCACCGAGGTTGGCGGCGGGAACTACCTCAAGGCCAGACAGTCACTGGCGATCGCCCTTTCCAGACCGAGGATCAAGGCCCTGTTTGTGAACGTCTTTGGCGCCTTCGCCCGCGCCGATCACATTGCCGATGGCTTCACCCAGGCGCTGGTGGAGCTGAAGCCGGACTTGCCCATCGTCGCCTGCATCCGCGGCACGGAGGAAGAGACGGCCTGGCGACTGGTGCGAGAGCGACTGGGCATCGAACCGTACAAGGACATGGATCTGGCGGCAGCGGCAGTAGTCGCCAGGGCCTACGGGCGCGGTTGAAAGAAGAGATACATTGCCAAGAGAGGCTTCGGATATGCTGGCGAAACGCAGCGATCGGGTTCTAGTACAGGGGATTACGGGCAGGGAAGGGACCTACTGGACTGAGAAGATGCTCCAGTACGGCACAAGGATTGTTGCCGGTGTCACGCCGGGCAAAGGTGGCCAGTCCGTGCACGGCGTGCCGGTATTCGACACCGTCGAAGCGGCAATGCTGCGGCGTCCGGCCGAGGTTTCGGTTCTCTTCGTGCCGCCGATGTACGCGATGGCTGGCGCCTGCGAGGCCACCGAAGCCGGGATCAAGAATGTGGTCGTGCTGGCGGATGGCGTGCCGGTTCACGATACGATGGTCATGCTGGCCAGGGCCAGTCAGTATGGTGCCCGCATCTTGGGACCCAACGGGCCCGGCATGATCGTTCCCGGCGAGACAATGGTTGGTATCCTACCGTGTTGGCTCGAAGACGTCTTCCGTCCCGGCTCGGTAGGGGTCGTCTCGCGCAGTGGCAGCCTTGGCACGGCCATCTGTCACCAGGTGATCCGGGCTGGCTTGGGCCAGAGCGTGGTGCTGGGCATCGGCGGCGACCCCATCGTCGGCACGACCACTCGCGAGGCGCTGGAGTTCTTTGCCCAGGACGGGCGCACGCGCGCAGTCGTCATAGTCGGCGAGCTGGGGGGCACAATGGAGGAGGACGCGGCGCCTGTCGTGGCTGAGATGGGCAAGCCGGTGGTGGCATTCATCGCCGGCGGAATGGCACCCGAGGGCAAGCGCATGGGCCACGCCGGCGCCATCGTGGAGGGCGACCGTGGGACCGTTCGCAGTAAGACGCGGCTCCTCGCCGAGGCGGGGGCCCACATCGCCCGGACGCCGAATGAGGTGGCCGAGCTCCTGTCCAAGGCAATGAAGACAAACCGTTAGGTGGTCTTCCCCGCGTCCGTGGCTCCAAGGTACGACAGACCCCAATTCCACTAAACTAACTAGGCTGGGCAGAGCACTGATTGACGCCTTCCAGTTGACCGCAACGAGCTGCGGATCATTTCCGAACTGGCTGCCCTTCGGGCGCGACCGAGGATGCGAGATCTGGCAACCGGGCAGTATAATCCAGGAAATCCGGATTCGGCGGGAGCAGGCCATGAACGACGATACAAACGAAGGGTATTTGGTTCCGTTCGTCCAACTCTTCCCGGAGCTAGGCCAACAGGAGACACGTACCATCGTTACGTGTGGCTACCCCGGGCTGCCGGACGACGAGTACGCGCTCGTGGAGTCCTACTGCCCCGACCCGGCCTGCGATTGCCGTCGGGTCATGCTGAATGTGATTGCCAGGCGAGACCTGGAACAGCGGAGAATGCGCTATCTCGCTTCGATTGGCTTTGCCTTTGATCGTAAGGCCGAGTTCGCCGGGCCAGAGCTCGACCCCTTGAATCCGCAGAGCGAGCACGCCCAGGTTCTGTTGAAGTTGGTCAGCAAGATACTCACGGACAAGGCCTACGTGGCCCGCCTGGAAAGGCACTATCGCCTGGTCAAGGATTCAACAGGCCAGCGCCATGCCGGCAGCCAACGCCAGTCGTCCCGTCTGCCGGCCAAGAGCGCAGAGCAGTCTCGGGGTGCCGGAGGCCAAGAGGACAAACCGTCCAACGCGAACGTGCCGCTGGCGATGCGGGCTACCTTCGAGGCCGTCGTCGGGATTGCCGAGCCCTTCTGCCGCGAGCACCTCGACGAAGAATACGCCCAGCTCAGCCGAAAGATCGCCGCCGCACTCTGTCGCAAGCGACCCTCGCCGCTGGCGGCGGGCAAGTCGCAGGTGTGGGCCTGCGCCATCGTCTACGCCCTGGGCAGCGTCAACTTTCTCTGGGACAAGACGCAGACGCCCCATTTGAGAGCCGACGAGTTGTGCCGCCTCTTTGGGGTCAGCAAGAGCACGGCGGGGAACAAGGCCAGAACAGTCATGGATGCCCTGAAGATGGGTCCGTTCGACCCCCGCTGGTTCCGGCCTAGCCGGCTTGACGAGAACCCGATAGCCTGGCTGATCACGGTCGACGGGCTGATCCTAGACGCCCGAAGGGCCCCGCGTGAGATCCAAGAGGAAGCGCTGCGCAAGGGGCTTATCCCCTACCTCCCCGGCACGCGGTGACCGAACAGTCTCGTGAGAAGGCCTGGCGATGAGCGAGTACCAGTACTACGAGTTCCTGGCCATCGACCGTGCGCTAAGCAAGGAGCAGATGGCCGAGCTACGCGCCCTCTCAACCCGCGCCACCATCACGCCGACCAGGTTCCAGAACGTTTACAACTACGGGGATTTCCGAGGCGATCCCAAAAGGCTGATGGAGAGCTACTTCGATGCCTTCATCTACGTGACCAACTGGGGCACCCGCTGGCTGATGCTGCGCCTGCCGGGAAGGCTGCTGGACGTAGGGACCGTGAGACGATACGCCTTCGGAGTTGAGGACAAGCTGGACGCCTGGGCGAAGGGAGAGCTTGTGATTCTCTCTTTTCGCTCAGCGGACGAGGGGGGCGATTGGGAGGAAGGGGATGGGTGGCTAACGTCGCTCGTGCCCCTGTGGGCCGAGCTTGCCGGCGGCGATGTTCGTTCACTGTACATAGGCTGGCTGGCGGGCATTCAAGACCAAGCCAGGCTGGACGGGGCGGACTTGGCAGAAGTCGACGGCTCAGAGCAATGGGGCGAGGACGCGGAGCCCGGGGAGGATGTCCACGGGCCACTGGCTGGCGAGGTTGAGCCGCCCGTACCGGACGGCCTTGGTCGGCTTTCGGCGCCGCTGGAGGCGCTTGCCGACTTCCTGCGGCTCGACCGGGACCTGTTGGCGGTGGCGGCGGAGCGTAGCACTTCTATGCCGGCCGCGCCCTCACGCGAGCAGTGGGAGCGCTGCCTGCGGGATCTGCCGGCGCCCGAGAAGGACGCCCTTCTCCTGCGGCTTGTTGCCGACGGGGATACCCAGGTCCAGGCCGAGGTTACCCAGCGTTTCCGGCGTCAAATGGCCGCTGCCGGGCCGGGTGTGAGCCAGACGAGTGCTCGCCGGACGGTGGGAGAGCTACTCAGAGCAGCCGAGGATCGGGCCAAGAGGCGACGGCACGAGGAGGCGGAGCGTAAGGCAAAGGAACGGGCGTTCGCGGAGGAAGAACAAGCCCGAGCGCGGGCCCTGTGCCTGGAGGGTCTGGCAGGTCGCGAGGAAGAGATCTGGCGGCGAGTGGAGGCGCTAGTGGAGGCCAAGAAGGCGAAGGAGTATGACGACGCCGTGCGGCTTCTGGGGGATCTCAAGGACCTGGCGGCCCGCGCTGGCTCGGCAGGTGAGTTCGCCGGCCGTGTAGGCGAACTCCGCGCCCGACATACCAAGAAGCCGAGTTTCGTCCAGCGGCTTGACCAAGCTAGCCTAACGGGAAAATAGGCGAGCAGCCCCTCTGGACAGGAGGAGCGCAAAAGGTCCTCTTCAACGCAGCGCGGTTTGTAGGGATCGCGTCACCCACCATTTGTGTCCTAACGAACAAGCGGCCGACTTGCACTTGCCTGCCAGGTCCAGGCACCGTGATCATCGCACAAGGAGACATAGCGACCGCCAGTGCTGCCGGTAGTTGCCTCGCTGGCAGGAGAAAAGCAGGCTGTCGCGCCGCCACCGATAGCAGCTTCACGTCCAGCTCGAAGGTGGCGGCCGCCAGGGCCTCCATCCTGTCCTTTAGCCCCGCAGCACCCTGCATCTCTATGTTGACCCGGGGCCCCCCACTCTGGAGAGGGCCCCGGGGATCGTCCTGTTTCCTCGAGCGTAGCCTACGATTCCTCACCCGGGCTCCGCTCCTCCCTGCTGTTAGGCTCAGAAGCTGTGAACAAATCGGCAAACCCCTTGCCGTCTGCCTGCGGAGGCGGGAGAATAGGCCAAACTGCCCGGGAGGGGAACAATGGCCAAGGAAACCTTGTTCGAGATGGGCGAGCCGCAAGAGCCCCAGCCCGCTGCGCCCACGCGCCTGGGGCGGGGGCAGGCTCGTTTCGCCGCCAGGAAACGCTGGAGCGCTGCCTGGCAGAGGCGCACCAGCAGGTGGCACGCCTGGCCAGGGAGCGGGAATGCCCCGACCCCGGGGTAAGCCGGCGGGAGCAAGCGGCGCGGGAGCGGGCGGCACAGGAGCGCCAAGAGCGGGTAGAGGGGGCCTTGCGGCGCCTGCCGGTGGTCAAGGCGGTCAAGGGCACGGACAAAGTGCTGAGCGTGCCACTGCTCGTGGCCGTCACCCACAACCTGCTGCGTTGGATAGCGCTGGGCGCCTAGCGCTGGTCCGGGTACGGGGTAACAGCTGCCGACACCGGTCTGGAACCCAGGCCCAGTCCCAGCAGCGACCAGCGGCCGTGGCAATGCGCGAGCGCTCATCCAGGTCTCACGGCATTCTATATCCATTGAGTCAAAGATTCACAGCCTCTCAGGAAGACTGGCAGGCCGGGGTGCTCGTTGACGCCCGAGCGGAGGCAACCTATAATAATAGCCAACAACAGCATAGCCACAGACGGGCGATGAAGCTCGCTCGCCGCGGCCGTTCAATCTGGCCGGCTAGCGCCGTTCAAGCGGCTGATGGCTTCTACTGGTGCCTTGGCATCGTGTAGAGGCCGTTTTTCTTGCGGGGTGGGGCAAGCCTGTACCGATCGTGGCCAAGGCGGCGGGCAGACCAGCGAGCATCGCGGCAGAAGGGGTGGTATCAGATTGAGTGAACTTGCCACGCAGGCCGGCGCACGCGTGCGGGACATGGCCCTGCGAGCGCGGGCTAACGTCGAGAAGGTCATCGTCGGCAAGGGCGAGGTCGTCGACTTCGTTCTCGTCGCGCTCCTTTGCGAGGGGCACGTACTCCTGGAGGACGTGCCGGGCATCGGCAAGACGATGCTCGCCAAGTCCGTGGCCCGCACCCTGGGCTGCTCTTTCCGCCGCCTGCAGTTCACGCCTGATCTCCTGCCATCCGACGTCACGGGCTTGCGGTTCTTCAACCAGAAGGAACAGGAGTTCGAGTTCCACCCAGGGCCGATCTTCGCCCAGATTGTGCTGGCGGACGAGATCAACCGCGCCACGCCGCGCACGCAATCGGCGCTTCTGGAGTGCATGGACGAACAGCAGGTCACGGTGGAGGGCGAAACGCACCCCTTGCCTCGGCCGTTCCTCGTGCTGGCCACTCAGAATCCGATTGAGCTGGAGGGCACCTTCCCGCT
Organism: Chloroflexota bacterium; assembly: GCA_023473795.1. GTDB lineage: Bacteria > Chloroflexota > UBA6077 > FW602-bin22 > JAMCYS01 > JAMCYS01. Next base: position 25,620 of record JAMCYS010000035.1, read on the forward strand.
GCCGGAGGCCCAGCTGGACCGTTTTCTGCTGCGCCTTTCGCTGGGTTACCCCTCGGGCGAAGAGGAGAGGACCATCCTGCGCCGCTTCCGCGCCACCAATCCTCTGGAGGTACTAGTCCCGGTGGTGAGCGGTGAGGAACTGCTGGCTATGCAGGCCATCTGCCGGGAAGTGCACGTGAGCGAGCCGGTGGAGGACTACGTACTCGCCCTCGTCGCCGCCACGCGCCGGCACCCGGCCATCGAGCTGGGCGCCAGCCCGCGCGGGGCGCTCGCCCTCTACCACGCGGCCCAGGCCCTGGCCGCGCTGCGGGGTCGCGGCTTCGTCGTTCCGGACGACGTGAAGCGTCTGGCCCGCCCAGTGCTGGCCCACCGCCTCATCGCCAGCGCGCAGACCCGCTTGCGCGGGCGCGGCGCCGACGAGTTGCTGGCGGAGGTGCTGGCGGGCGTGCCGGTGCCGGTCGAGGAAGCCGAGCCCCCCACCCTCGCCACCGGCGCCCGGAGCTAATCAAGATGTTCGGCGAGGGCTGGCACCTCGCGATCGCCGCTCTGCTGGTGACCAGCCTCGTGCTGCGCAGCGGCCTCCTCTTTGTCGTCTCCCTGGCCCTGTTGCTGGTGGCCACTGCCTCGCGTCTCTGGGACAAGTACTGCCTCACCGGCGTCGAATATCGCCGCCATTTCAGCCAGACGCGCGCCTTCTTCGGCGAGGAGGTCGAGCTCACCGTCGAGATAACTAACCGCAAGTTGCTGCCGCTGGCCTGGTTGGAGGTGGAGGACGAGCTGCCGACGGAACTGGAGCCCCGGCAGGGCCGGCTGACTCCCTCGCACAAGGCCGGGCGCAGCCTGTTGCTCAACCTGCTCTCCTTGCGCTGGTACGAGCGCGTGCGCCGGCACTACCGGCTGCGCTGCGACGTCCGCGGCTACCACAGCTTCGGCCCGGCTACCCTTCGCTCCGGCGACCTCTTTGGCTTCTACCGTAGAGGGACGACGGTCGAAAACGAGGATCACCTGCTGGTCTACCCGCGGGTGGTGCCGCTCGGCCGGCTGGGACTGCCGGCCAAGGACCCGTTCGGCGACCGTAAGGCCCGCCAGTGGCTGTTCGAGGACCCTTTGCGGATCGCCGGCACCCGCGAGTACGTCTACGGGGATAGCCTCCGCCGGGTGGACTGGAAGGCCACCGCCCGCACGCAGCGGTTACAGGTCAGGCTGCACGAACCCACCACCACCTACCGTCTGGTGATCTTCCTCAACCTGAACACTTTCGGCGGCTACTGGTGGTGGCTGGGCTATGACCGCGATCTGCTCGAGCTCTCCATCAGCGTGGCGGCGTCCGTGGCCAACTGGGCCATGGAGCAGGGCTACCAGGTCGGCCTCTTGGCCAACGGCAACGCCCGTCGCTCGGACCAGACGGTGAAAGTGGCGCCCAGTCGCGACCCCAACCAGTTGACCCACATTCTGGAGGCCCTGGCCAAGGTGCTGCCCTTCGCCACCATGCCCCTGGAGGGCCTGCTGCGGCTGGAGAGCAACGAGCTGCCTTACGGGGCGACGCTGGTGGTGGTAACGGCGGTGCTGAACGAGGAGATCACCCACGAGTTGCTGGCCCTAAAGGCGGCGGGCCACCGGATCGCGCTGCTTCTGGTGGGCGACCAGGTGCCCAGTTTCCACTGGGAGGGCATTGCCGTCTATCGCATCGGCGGCGAAGCCACCTGGCGCGACCTGCGTGAAATCGCGGGCGAATCATTGTCCGTTCCTTGAGGGGCAAGAGCGGGCTCTAGTTGGCAAAGCGTATTCGCTCATTCTGCACGGTGGAGGACCCGGTGAACAGCAATCGGGCTTGGCTGCGCCTCCTGGGGCTGCCCCTGAGCCTGGCGGCGATGCAGACCTGTTGGGTCTATCCCTGGGCCCTGCTGTTCGGTCTCTGGCTCCGGCCCGGCGAGGCCGCGCCCCTGCTGGCGGCGGGCTGGGTCCTGCTCCTCCTCGCCGGCAGCCACTTGGCGGCCCTGGCGCTAAGCCTGCGAGGTTGGCCGCTGCGGCGAGCGCAGACCGCCCTGGTGGCCCTGGGCCTCGTCGCGGTCGCCCTCGCCGTGCGCGCCGACTACCTCGGCGGGGTCGCGCTCGCCGACCCTGCCTGGCTGGGCGCTCTGCCGCAGGCCCTGGCAACGGCCCTGCCACGCCCCAACGCGCCTTCTCTGGCCGTTGCCCTCGGCATCTTGCTTTGGTGGCGCGGGCTCGCCCAGGCCCAGAACAGCGTCACCTTCGAGCGGGTCGAGCGGGGGTTCCTGATGGGTCTGGCGGCGCTGGTGGGTCTGGCGCTCGTGGCCCTGGCCTTCGTCCCTGCTGCCTACGCTTGGCTGCAGCAACGCACCGCCGTCTACTTCGTGGGCTTTTTCTTCCTCAGTCTCGTCTTGCTGGCCCTGACCCGCCTGAACGAGGTTCGCGCCCAGGCCCGCACTGCCGGCAAGACGCTGGGTGTGAGCCCCCAGTGGCTGGCAGTCCTCTTGGCCACTACCACGATCATTCTCTTGCTCGTGGTGGCTCTGGCCGGATTGCTGTCCTTCGACCTCATCGCCGCCGTGGCCGGCCCTCTCCTCAGCCCGCTGGGCGCCCTGCTTGGGCTTCTCTTCGAGGGATTGGTCCTTCTGGTCGGCCTGCTGCTGACGCCGCTCTTCTACCTTATCCTCTGGCTGCGACAGGGGGCGGTGCCCACGCCTTTCCAAGCGCCTGACAACTCCTGGCTCGAACAGTTGCAGAAGGAGGGGACCCAGGCCGTCCTGGCGCCTGAGGTGGCAATGATCGCCAAGTGGGTGGCGGCGACGGTGCTGGTGCTGCTGGTGGTGCTACTCCTGGCGCGGGCCGTGGGCCGGCGCCGGGAGTGGGTGCGCGAAGAGGACGTGGACGAGGAGCGGGACTCCGTCTGGGGTTGGCGGACCCTGGGCGCCGCGCTGCTGGCCTGGTTGCGCTCGCTGCGGCGGCGATTGCCCGGCGCCTCGGCGCGTGGTGAGGCCGGCTCCCCGGCGCCGCGAGCGGTCGTGGCCTCGCCCCTTGTGCTCACCATCAGGCAGATCTACTGGCAGTTATTGCAGCTGGGTGCTCGCCAGGGTGTGGCAAGGCCCCGCCACGCCACTCCTTACGAGCATCTAGGTGCCCTGCGACGGCGCCTCGGTCCCGCGGACGACCTGGCCGCCATCACCGAAGCCTACGTCGGCGCCCGCTACGGGCCGGTGGCGCCGACGCCGGACGAGACCGAGGCCGTGCGTGCCCGCTGGCGGCGCCTCGTGGCCGCGGCCGAGGAGGGCATGGATGAGGGATCAGCGAGAGAGGCGCCAGCGCAGCCATCCCGCCCGGCCCAAATGGAGGATACCAAGGAATGACCACCAAGCCGACGAAGATCATTCTCGTGCGCCACGGGCAGACGGAGTGGAACTGCGTCGAGCGCTTTCGCGGCCGGGCCGACGTTCCCCTGAACGCCACCGGCCGCCGGCAGGCCGAAGCGGTCGCCCGCAGGCTGGCCCGCCTCGGCGGCGTGGCCATGGTCTATAGCAGTCCGCTCGGCCGCTGCCTCAACACCGCCGTGCCCATCGCCGCGGCCGCCGGGGCGGAGATGCAGCCCCTGGCGGGCATCATCGACATCGACTATGGCGAGTGGCAGGGTCTGACCCCGGCCGAGGCGGAAGAGCGCTACCCGGACATCTTCCCCGCCTGGCTGGAAGCCCCCGATGTCGTGCCCATCCCGGGGGGGCGAGTCATTGCCCGAAGTGCGGGAGAGGGCGGTGTCGGCGCTCGAGGAGGTCGTCCAGGTCCATAGTGGCCAGACGGTCGTCCTGGTCGCCCACAAGGTAATCTGCAAGGTGCTGATCTGCCACGCCCTCGAGCTCGACAACTGCCACTTCTGGCGAATGGAGCAGGACAACGCCGCCGTCAACATCTTCGTTCGCCTGGCCGGCGGCTACCTCGTCAAGTGTGTCAACGACATCTGCCACCTTGAGGATTCGGCGCGCGGCAGATGACTCGGCAGTCGGTGGGAATCAAACAAGATGCCGACGCCTTGTCACTCCAGCCGTGCAGAGGAGGGCACGGCTGGCCCTGGTTCCTGTTGGGATGGTTGATGGCCTTCGCTCTAGGCGCCGACACCGGTAGGGCTCCCAAAGGCTGCGGCATGCCCGGTCTGCCAGGCTCCGGTGCTCTCCTGCTCTAGCACCTAGTCCGTGTGCAACACGACTGAGAAGCCACTGAAGATGGCCCAGACCAAATCACCTTCCCGAAGGCCGAGCCTCCGGCTGCTCTCACTGGTGACCAGAGAACACAGCTCCGACCCATCCGCAATGCGCACCACGTATTCGGTGATCACATCGCCGTGGTTGACGCGGGCAACCGTCCCCCGAAGCCTGTTTTCCGCCGTGCACCGAGGTTCCTCGTCCACCTTCTCCAGGATGACCCAGGGGGCTTTGACCTCGGCCGTGATCAGTGATCCCACTCTTAGGCCGAGCCTGGCCAGACTATCGGTGGTGATGACCGTGGTCACCAGATCGCCAGCGAGGGTAACCACTTCCACCCTCGATTGGATATCCCCTGGCTGGATAGTGCGGATCTTGCCGAAGAAGGTGTTGCGGGCGCTGGTTTTCCGGCGGGATTCCTTCTCGACCTGGAGTCTGGCCACTTCTCGCATGTCCTCCTCTGAGAACTCCACAAACGAAGCGGTCAGATTGGGCGTGGAATGGCCCAGAATCCTCTGCACGACCGGCAACGGCACGTTATCCTGCAGCAGCTCCACGGCGCGAGACCTCCGGATGGCGTCCGGTGCGCCCAGTTCCTGAGGAAAGCCGCAGGCCGTCGCCCGCTCGTAGAACTTGCGGCGCACGTGGCCGGGGTCTACCCTGAACAGACTTCGCAGTGACTCCTTGAAAGCGGCATCAGCCAGTGCAGCCTGGATTTCGCGGGCAAGGGCTTCCGGTATCTGAACTTCCCGGGGCGGTCGATCATTCCCAGAGCCCTCCCTCCCGAAGACAACCGCCTGCCGGCCGTAGTCGATGTCACGAAAAGGATCGAGGGCCAGAACTTCGTTCAGCTTGGCGCCGGTGTAGCGTATCAGCAGGAAGATGAGCAGAATGCGCTTGCGGGATAACCCCACGTCCGACCGTGGTGAGCGCTCTGCCCAGCCGCGAAATGATTGCTCCAACTGGCTAAGCTGAACCGCGTCCAGACAGCGCGGCTCGTTCGGGAGGGAGACGATACGCGCGTGGCTGCTGCGCTCCGCCACTGGCAATTGCCAAGTCCGCGGTCCCTGCGCTTGCTGGTCGGAATCCTTGCTTTCCATAGCGTCTTCTCGTCGACCATAGTCCCGCGCGTCGTCATTCTGAGAACGCACGCCTTGGACATTATCGTCGTAGCCAGGCATTTCTGCAAGACGACACGCGTATGCTTGACGGGCAAGGCCCAGCTGCAGTATCATTGGCACGAAAATACATATGATCGTGTCTTTGCTGTCGAACAGGCACCCAGAGGAGGACGTACCACAATGGCAACACCCGACCAGCCGATCTCCGGTACCACATATGTGGGGAGCCCTGCGAGCGCTGCGACCTGGCCGCGCACACCGCTGGGCTTCGTGAAGCAGGCCATCTTCGGCGGTAACCGCTACGACCGCGGTGAGTTTGCCGGCGCCTTCGGCGACCTAGGGACCTTCATCCCTTTCGTGGTCGCCTACATCACCGTCAACAAGATGGACCCGCTGGGCATTCTGCTGGGCTTCGGCATCTTCAAGATCTTCGTCGGCCTCTACTTCAAGACGCCCGTCTCCGTCCAGCCGATGAAAGCCATCGGCGGCGCGGCCATCGCGCATCCAGAAATGGTGACGTCGGGGATGATCTGGGGCTCGGGGCTCTTCACCGCCGCCTTCTGGGCCGTGATGGCCCTCACGGGCGCCATTACTTGGCTGGAGAAGATCACGGCCAAGCCGGTGATTCGCGGCATCATGCTGGGGCTGGGGATGTCGTTCATCATCGATGCGGTGGGTCTGGCCAAGGACCAGCCGCTACTGGCGGTGGCTGCCGTCGCGCTGACGTTCCTGTTCCTTACGAACGAGCGTGTCCCGGCCATGCTGCTCCTGTTGGCGCTGGGGATCGTTTACTCCTTCGTCCAGAACCCGAGCCTCGTCGGCCAGCTCTCCGGCGTCTCGCTTCACTTCCGGCTTCCGGAGTTCGCGCTGGGTAAAATCACCTGGAACGACCTGGTGATGGGCACCCTCATTCTCGGCTTGCCGCAGGTGCCCCTCACTCTGGGCAACGCCATCCTGGGCATCGTCGCCGAGAATAACGAGCTGTTTCCCGACCGGCCGATGAAGGTCAAGACCGTCGCCCTCGACCACGGCTTTATGAACATCGTCTCGACCGCCATTGGCGGCGTGCCCCTCTGTCACGGCGCGGGCGGCATGGCCGGGCATGTGCGCTTCGGCGCCCGCACGGGCGGCGCGCTCGTCATCCTCGGCCTGATCGTCACCTTCACCGGCCTCTTCCTCTTGGACTCGGTGGCCCTGCTCTTCGGCATGGTCCCCACCGCGGTGCTGGGCGTGATCCTCTTCTTCACCGGCCTGGAGCTGGCCAGCATCGTGCGTGACATCGGCAGCAAGAAGGAGGACATCTACGTCATGCTGGTGACCGCCGGGCTCGCCATAGTGAACATGGGCGTTGGCTTCCTGGCTGGCGTAGTACTGCACTGCGCGCTCAGGAAGGGGATCGTCAAGCTCTAGCGATGAGCCGGGTACGCTGTTGCTCTGACTATCACGCTGGGCTTCGGCTGGCTTGAGCACCGCCGCGCGGCGGGCGCTAACCCCGTCGGCCAGCAGTCCCTCCGACAGGGCGCGGGCCCTTCCGGCGCACGTTTCATCCGGGCACGGCGCCGTCCGACAGCTGGCGGGTCGGAACCCCCGTACCTGGCTATACCTAGCTTGTGGAGCCTGGAGGCAGGCCGATCTGACGCGCTTTGTCGCTCTGGTTCGCATCATCGAATTCGTGCAGGATGCGGTAGACTTCGAGGCACCCCTCACAGCAGAAATGGAGTTCTCGCCCGCCAATCGTCGCGGTGACGAAACGTCTGGCCGAAGATCCGCAGTGATCACAAACGTTACTGGGCGCTACCACAGCATTACCCCTCCGATGATGAGTGAGGAAATCAAGCCTTCGGCGGCGAGACCGCGGAGAATGGCCTGCACGGCCAAGAGCAGAACAGGTAGGGCGGCAAACCGGAGCAAGCGCTGACGGAACTGGACGGCAATCTTCGCCGTAACCAGGCTGAGCCCGAGCAACGCCGGCACGGTCCCCAGGCCGAAGGCCAGCATCGCCGAGGCGCCCCCCAGGGCGGAGCCAGTGGCGGCGGCGTTCACCAGCATAGCGAAGACGAGTCCGCAGGGGAACAGCCCCCAGAGAAGCCCGATCCCCAGACTGCTCCAGGGGCTTTGATCGCGCAGAAGCCTTGCCAGCCGCTCACCAACCCGCAAGGAGCGGAACAGTACCGTCGGCGCAATCTCGCCCGAGGGCAGCAGGCCTACCAATCGTAAGCCCACGAACAGCATCATCAGTCCCGCCACTATGGACAGCAGGCCCTGCCAGCCCGCGGCGTTGGCCATCAAGTCGACCAGCGAGCCCGCGACCCCCATCCCGGCGCCCAGCAGGCCGTACGTGGTTAACCTGCCGGCGTGAAGGGCGAGCGGTGCCCGCAGCCGTGTCCCGATGTCGGCATTCTGGGCCGGCCTGCGGCTCAAAGCATAGGCGGCCACGATGCTGCCGCACATGCCGATGCAGTGCCCGAGGCTGCCGAGCAGGCCCGTGACGAAGGAGACAAGAAGGCTTTCCGTGCCCATCACGGCACATTCGCCCCTTTGAAGGTCACTCTCTGCTCTTTGTCGCCCTGACGAATAATCACCGTTACCCACCACTCGCCAGGCATCAACATCCGAGCCGACGCCGTGTAACGTCCGTCGCCCGCGGCCTGGGCGGTGGGGTGGTTAGGGGGCATCGGCATCGCCGGCATGGTGAGATCCAGCGTGACCTGGGCGTCGGACACGGCTTGGCCCGAGGCGTTGGCCAACGTCACTTCAAAGGAGCTGGCGTTGCGGTTCACCGGTGGGAAGGGCGTGATCCTGAGTTTGACCTGAAGGTCTCCCACCCGCTGTGCCGAGACAAATTCTTTGCCGCTCGTCCCGGTCTGGCTGGTTGGCGACGTTCCGGTGGAACCGACCGCACCCGAGGCGCTTGGGGTTGGTGAGGAGGCCGAGTTCGCGGCTCCCACCGCATAAGCAGAAGACACACCATCTGCCTGAGTGGGCGCCGCTGTCCCGGCTGGTGCCGTCGTGGATACTGCGGCGGCAGGCCTGCTGCTGCTGGCAGGCGCAGAACTGGTACAGCCAACGGCAAGCCAGGCGCTGGCCAGGGCGATGACGCCCAGAACGTGCCATAGCCGAGTCATCTTCCGTCCCTCCCGAGGTGGTCGCGTGGGCGCACGCGTTTGCTGCTGTCCGGCGTGAGTCGCCCGCCAGCGTGCTTAGCCGGCTACTGTCTTTCCCAATTCCGCCGTCGCCCGCCCGATTTGCTCCAGGTCGACCCTCACCGGGTCGTAGGTGACCTCGACCATTTTGGATGCTGGGTCGCCCTGAATGTCATCTAGACAGGCGAGCTAGCCGATGAACCTCGGCATCTCCAGACTGCGCCGTGGCTCAACTTCGGTGCGGTGAACCAGGTAGGTGTACTCCGCCGGCAGCCACTCACGCCTGACGTCGCCCCGCTTCTCCATTGCCTCGAGGGTGCGCGCCACCGCCGCGACGGGCACCTTCAGACTGTCGCGGATTGTGTCCTGGGTGAGCGGGCCTCCGGCCTGCAGCAGCATAGAGTTGATCTGCCCGTCCATGTTCTCGTATACGGCTTCCTCGGCGCCATCTGGCGCCCGTTCGCCGCGGCGGCACGACAAGATGAGCAGCGCTGCCACGAGCAGACCCAGAGCAGCCAAAGCCAGGAACGGGAGCGATCCCGAACCCAGCGCCCACGCCTCCGCGTTCCAGTGTCCCATGCTACTGCACCTCTTTCAAACCAGAGTGGAGTCCAGGGTTACGCTATCGCTATGTCCCCATCTTGACGGCCAGTCGTTAACGGCCTGTGAGGAACCTGTG
>JAMCYS010000035.1:34783-45904 GCA_023473795.1 Chloroflexota bacterium
GACAAGATGAGCAGCGCTGCCACGAGCAGACCCAGAGCAGCCAAAGCCAGGAACGGGAGCGATCCCGAACCCAGCGCCCACGCCTCCGCGTTCCAGTGTCCCATGCTACTGCACCGCCTGGGCGAATTACATTGGTGACGTCGGAGTACTCACACGCCTCCGCGTTCCAGTGTCCCATGCTACTGCACCTCTTTCAAACCAGAGTGGAGTCCAGGGTTACGCTATCGCTATGTCCCCATCTTGACGGCCAGTCGTTAACGGCCTGTGAGGAACCTGTGAAGGGCGTGTGGAGAATCGGTGGCTGCCCTCTACAGGAAGACTGCGCCGATGAGGCCCGCCGCCACCACGACTAGGACGCTATCCACCTTGAAGCGGATGATCGCTCCTAGGCACACGGCCGCCAGCAGTACCGTGGGGATGTCGACCAGCGACGAGCGGGCGATGCTCAACCCCGCACCGGCGATCAGGCCCACGACGGCTGGGCTCACGCCCTTGAGGAAGGCTTGGATCGTGGGGTTGCGGCGCACCCGCCGCAGTTGCTGGCCGACGAAGATGGTCAGCAGAAACGAAGGCAGACAGATGGCCGTCATCGCCACGACCGACCCAAGCAGCCCCAGTGCCTTGTAGCCGACAAACACCGAGGTGATGATGATGGGGCCGGGCGTCACCTGGCCCAGGGCGATGGCGTCGATGTACTCGCGGCGAGTGAGCCAGCCGAAGGTGTTGACCACATCCTGCTCCAGGAAGGCGATCATCACCATGCCGCCGCCAAAGGCAGAGGCCCCCACCTTGAAGAACGTGAAGATCAATTGCAGCAGGGTCGTCACGAACGTGCCCCCTTCCCGGCCTGGCCAGCGTCCTGGGGCAGGGCAGCCAGCTGGCTCCGGTAGAGCCCGATGCCGACCAGGCCCGCCAGGGCGATGATGAGGACTATGTTGACCTGGAGCAACAGCGCCGCCATCGCCCCCAGTAGAATCACCAGCGACCGCTTGTCTTTCACGGCGGGTTTACCCATTCGATAGGCCGCCATCGCCACGAGAGCTACGACGGCCGAGCCAAGTCCCTTGAGGGCCCCCGCCAGCTGGGGCAGTTGTCCATACTGCAAATAGAGAACGGTCAGGGCCAGCATCAAGAGGAAGGACGGCAGGATGAAGGCTACCGTCCCTACGATCGCCCCCGGCCAGCCCCGCAAGCGGTAGCCGATGTAGGCGGCGGCGTCGATGGCCACGGGCCCGGGTAGTACCTGGCCGAGCAGGACCGCCTCGCCGAAGAGGTCCTGGTTGACCCAGTGCCGCTTGGCCACCACCTCGCTCTGGATCATCGCCAGCATGGGCATGGCCCCACCGAAGCCGGTGCCGCCCACCTTGCAGAACACGAGAGCGAGCTGCCACAACGTCGGCGTGGCCATCGCGGCCCCGGCCGCTTGTGCCTCCTCCACTCTTTCTCGCACGCGCCACCCCCAGTTGATGCGCAGGCTCGGGCTGTACCCCGCTCGCCCGCGTCCGATTTCAGTAGCCCATACGCCTGCTGAGGCCGTGCAGTTTGAGAGCGCCCAACAGGAATAGCGCTAGCAGTGCGGGCAACACTACCAGGTCCAGACCAGCGCCCTGCACCCCGGCCCCGGAGACGGCGTAGTCGAACAGGTCCTGGGCATAAGTCAGTGGCGAGGCGTAGGACAGCGCCCTCGCCCAGGGGTCCATCTCTCGCAGCGGGATGAAGACGCCGCTAATGAAGAGCAGCGGCCAACGAACCAGGGTGCTCGGCATCATGATCGAGCCGGGGTTCTGCGCTGGCACCGAGCCGAAGAGGATGCCCAGGGCGGCGAAGGCAAGCGACGAGCCCAGCAAAGCCGCCGCCAGCAGGAGCGGATCGGCGATGCGCACGCCAAAGGCCAGGAGGCCGCCGACCAGTGGGACCATAGCTACGGCCAGCCCGAAGAAGGTCCCGACGAGGGATTTGCCCAGCAACACGCTGATGAGCGATACAGGCGCCACCAGCAGGCGGTCGAAGGTGCGCACCCGCCGTTCCATCGGCAGAATCACCGGACCGGCCGAGGAGGCGGTGAAGAACGTGGTGAGGGCTAGCAGTCTCGCTAGCGACGCCTCCTGCCCCATCCCCCGTCCGACGGAGAATGAAAAGAACATGAAGAAGGGCATCAGCAGACCGAACATCACCATTGGCGGCGTGAGGTAGTAGACGCGAACGTCCTTGATGGCGATGGCCAGTGCCTGCCCCGCCTCGGCGCGCAACCGTTCCAGTGGCCCCTCCACGCCTATCTCGGGCTGGCGGCGTGCCGCCGTGGTCTCATACATCGCGGAGCTCTCCTCTCCCCGGCTTGCCGGCGCCAGTTGTGCCGGGGCCGTTCCCGCCGGCGGACGGGCCCACCTTCTGGCCGGTCAGGCGCAAGAACACGTCTTCCAGGCTGGGTCCCAGCGTGTTGAGCGACACGACTTGCAGCTCCCACTGGCCGGCAAGGTCGAAGAGAAGTGGCATCAGTGCGGGGGGATCGGGGGTGTAGAGGCGCCACTTGTCGCCATGCTTCGCCACATCCGTCACCCCGGGCAGCCGGCGGAGAACGCTCTCCATTCGTGGCCCGCCTCCGCTGAAGGCCACCTCTACCGCCTGGACGCTTGTCATAGTCTGCTTCAAGCGTTCCGGGCTGTCGACTGCCGCCAGCCGGTCGGCATTGATGATGGCCACGCGGTCGCAGAGTTGGTTGGCCTCCTCGATTTGGTGGGTGGTGAGGAAGACGGTCGTGCCCCGCGCGTTCAGCTCGCGGACGATCTGTTTGATGGCGAGGGCGCTCTGCACGTCCAGACCGCTGGTTGGTTCGTCCAGGAAGAGGATGGCCGGCTCGTGGATCAACGCCATAGCGATCGACAGCCGTCGTCGCATCCCCTTGGAGTAGAGCTGAGCCTTGATGTGGCGCTTCTCGTGGAGCCCGAACGTGCGCAGCAACTCGGTTGCGCGCCCGTCCCGCAGGTCGCCCGGCACCCGGTAAAGCCGCGCCGAGAACATCAGGTTGTCCCAGGCCGAAAGCTCGGTGTAGATATTGGCTTCCTCAGGCACCAGGCCGATCAGTCGCCGTGCCTGATAAGGCTGGTGATCGACGTCGAAGCCGCCGATGACGACTCTGCCCGACGTCGGCTCCAGCAGTGTGGTCAGCATGCGCACGGTGGTGGTCTTCCCCGCCCCGTTGGGTCCCAAGAAACCGAAAACCTCGCCGGCAGCGACGGCGAAGCTGACGCCGTCGACGGCCCGCGCCTTGCCGAAGTCGCGCACCAGCTCTCTGGCGTCGATGACGAATTCATCCGGAGGCATGTGCCGCCCTTTCTCGAGCCTTTCTTGCGCTGGCCTCGTGGAAACGGGCCCCCGTCCCGCGAGGCCACCTCAGACGGCCGGCGTTGGACGATCTACTGAGCGTCCTTCAGACCGGCGAGCGCCTCGCGCGCGCCCTCGGCCTCTGCCTCTAAATCCTTGAGATACGTCTCCAGGTCGCTGATGCGCTCCATGCGACTGCTAAACCGCCGGTGGAAGCCCCTGCCACTCCCGCCGCAGCCACAGTGGTCGCCCATGCCGTGGCGGTGGCCCCCACCGCCACGGCCGCAGTCCGTCTCGTGGTGCGCCATACCACCGTGGTGTCCGCAACCACATTGCTCGCCGTGATGATGGCCCTCACACACTTGTCCGTCTCCTTCTGCTGCTTAGGCGCAGCTGCCGGCCCTCGCGAGCCATTCCTATGCCCAACGCTGGGCCGCAGTGGCTCAGCGAACGCTGGCTGAAGTGGTGTAGTAGATGTTCATATACTGATACGGAAACGCAACCAATACCCCTACCCGACCAAAGCCTGGGCAAAGCCCTCGCCTAGCACGGCCTGCAGCTGCTCGTGCCAGTGACCAAGACGCCCGCGGTTCAGCCGGTAGTGCACAAAGTAGCCACGGCGCTCGTCGACCACCAGACCCGCCGAGCGCAGCACGGCCAGGTGCTGTGACACCGCCGACTGGCTCACACCTAGGCGCGCCGCCAGCGCGCCCACGCAAAGCGCGCTCTCGGTCTCCTGCTCGCTTAGCAGCTTGAGCAGCCGCAGGCGGGTTTCGTCGGCGAGCGCCTTGAACAGTCTGGCGAGCGCCTTCACCTCGTCGAGCTCTATCAAGGACTCCTCCTCCGCCAACCATTTCACCGTGTGCGCATATACTACACCTGGTGTCCAACAGTGTCAACAACGTTTCGGTCATCTGGTCTTGGCCCTCACGCGAAGACGCTGCTACTTGCTGGTCCGCCCCTGTCGCTTAGCTGCTTCCTCGCGGGATGGCAGTGCTCAGTCGGTGGGTGGCAAGATAGGGTGTCCGAGTGTCGAGACGCCGGCGCTTGGGGCGGCCCGTTAGGTCTTCCGCGCCTCCACCCAGGCTCGCTTGCTAGCCACGTAGCGGACGATGTCCGCCCGGCAGACGATCCCCACCAGTCTGCCTTCCTGGACCACGGGAACGCGGTTGATGTCCTTGGCGACCAGCAGCGTGGCCACTTCCTCCATCGACGTGTCCGGCCCCACGCACACAGCCGGCGAGGTCATTACATCTCTCACCAACTGGCCGCGCCTGGCCAGCACGTCGGTCGTCGAGAACACGCCAACGACCTCTCCTGTCTCGTTCACCACTGGTACACCGCTAATGTGGTGTTGCAGTAGCAGTTTGGTCGCTTCGTCGATGTCCGCGTCGGGGCCAACCGTAATCACTTCTTGAGTCATGAGGAACTTGGCCTTCATTGGAGCCGCTCCTTTCCCGGGTCCGTCGGTGAGGGCGTGAGAAGGCTGCCAAACAACTCCAGGTAGTCCTTCAGGTGGCGGGTAATCAGGAACCGCTGCCTAACATGCTCCCGGCCACGCGTACCCAGGGCGCTCCGCAGCTCCGGCTGCCGTAGCAGGCTGTAGACCCTTTCCGCACAGGCAAGCGGTCCCGTGACAAGGTAGCCGGTCTCGCCCTCGATGACCTGCAACGGGATGCCTCCCACGTCGCCGGCAACCACCGGCGTGCCCTTCCAGAGGGCCTCGCTCACCGACAGTCCAAAGCCCTCCCTGGTGGACTTCTGAATCACCACGTCGGCCAGGGTCTGTAGAGCGTTGATCTCGAGGTCGCCAACCCCATGCAAGTTGTGCAACACGCGGATGTCATAGTCGGCGCCCGCGTGGCGCAGCGTGCGCTCGTAATAGTCCCAGCCCTCCGGGTCATCAGTCGCCATCGAGCCGGCCAGCACCAGCTGCACCGTCGGCACCTCGATCTTCACCATGCGATAGGAATCGATCACTCCCAGCGGGTCCTTCCAGGGGTCGAAGCGTGCCACCTGCAACAGCAGAGGGCGGTTGGGGTCGACGTGCAGCCTGGCCAAGACCCGGCTCGCCTCGGCTCGGTCTAGCGGACTGTTCTTCGCCGCCAGCGGGTCGATGGAGGGCGGGATGAAAGACAAGCGCGGGAAAGGGCTATCGGCCGGAACGTACTGCGGCAGGGTGAAGATGGCGGCATCGTAGGGCAGCAAGAACGACTTCAAGTAGGACCAGACGCCGAGGTTCGCGTGCGACGTGTCGATGTGGCAGCGCCAGATCCACCGGCGGGCTCCCTTGCGCTCCCGAAGGGCCGGCACCGCCGCGGGCTGCGGGTCGTGGACTACCACGACGTCGTATTCCCCGTCGAACGCCTCGGCGTTGAGCGCGCTGAAGCGTTCGTACACGGCTCGCCGACCCTCGTCGAGGGCGACGTCGGCCCCCTGCAGAGCATTGTGCAAGGTCTTGGTGACGTTGAAGAACTCATCGCTGCCGTAGATGATACGCCACTCCGCCATGATCCCGGCGTCGCGCATCAGGGGGACCAACCTGGCGAGAATCTCGGCGACGCCTCCACCGTAGGCGGTGGCGCTCAGATGCAGCACCCGTAGGCCTTTGAGACTGCGGCCGAGCGAGCGAATGCTCTCGATCTCTTCCTCGCCCACCAAGGAAGCATAGTCGGCTAGCGACGACGGTTCGATCTTTACTAACTGCAACATCTGCCTTCACCTTCGCGATGCTCGCCCACTGGCACGCCCATCGGTTGAGGTCTTCCACCCTCACCTTGGGCGGCAAGAGCCGCTGCCTGCCTGGCAGGGCTCATGCCTAAGTCCAACCGGCAAGAGCAACTATAACACTAGCTACTGAAGGCTTGCCAGTGGACCAACAGAGGGCGTGACAGTGGCGCCAACCCTGGCATACCGTGGACCTGGGCGTCGTCGGGGTGACGTGCCATGCACTGACAGTGGCCCTGTCATGCCTAATACGTTGAGCGAGGCTATGGCGGCGACCAACGTGGCCGATACGCGGAGCGCCGACGCCAGCGGGTGGCTCTGTCTCTGATCTTCGCGTTTCCGCGCGACCCTGGTATCATTACGGAACCCAAGAACTGCAGCGCTCCGGTCTCCGAAGACAGATCGGCAAGGAACGAACATGGCAAGCTACCATGATCTTGTCACCCAAGTGATCAGAGAGGCTTCGCGGCCCTTGACGCTCGACGAGGTGCTCCACCGCGTCGGCCAGCTGCGGCCGGTGCTATCCGCCAATCCCAAGATTACCATACGTAACGCCCTGAACAGCAGTCAGGCCGTCGCCTTCCTGGGCAGCGGGCGTACGGCCGAGGTCAAGCAGCGCTGTCGCACCGCCCTGCAGGCCAGAGCCGATGCGCTGGCTGAGGCAACTAGCCCAATGTTTTCCCAAGCTGACCATGTGGATCCCACCTTGGCTTTAGTTTAGGCCAATAACTCGTAGCAAACGTTGAGGGCTTCATCTTCACGGCTGCGGTGGCAAAATGGTCAAGGCGAAAGCCACCAGCTAGCGTTCTGGCGGCAACGATATTTGGGCAAACGGGGCGTTGTCGCCCGCGCCTGCTACTGGCAAGCGTTTCTGTCCTGCCACGGTATAGACCACCGCCACCAACCGGTAGACGCCGCCAGGGGCATCCTCTGGGATTGTGAGGGAGTGGCGGTCGGTCACCTCCTCGTCCGCTGCCCAGTACGAGGCGGGGTAGTCACCCGCGACGGGGGGCGAGTCGTGCTGAGCCACCAAGCGTCCCGCCTCGTCGAGGAGCTGGACCGAGACGGCGTAGTCGGCCGCCGGTTTGGCCAGCGCCCGCCAGTGCAGGGCGACGGTCAGGTTATCGCCGGCGGCGGGGCGAGCCGGTTCGGCGTTGTAGCCGACGAGGGCCAGACTATCGCCAAAACGATACTCCACCGGCACGCTCGGCGGCTGGCTGGGCGCTGGCGGTGCGACCTTCATCGGGCCGATCTCGGGATCGAGCCGCTCGCGCTCGGCGACGCGCCGCATTGCTTTGGTAGTCTCGCCCCGGCGGGCGAAAGACATCTGGGTCAGCGTTCCGTTGTCCATTTTGACCATCCTGTCTACGCGCCGAGCGCGGCGCGGATCTCGGCGATGCGCGCCCGAATATCTGGCGCGCCGACGATCTCCGTGACGAGGGCGATGCAGCGCGCGCCGTGGCGGCGCACCGTGGCGACGTTGTGGGACTTGATCCCGCCGATGGCGACGAAGGGGATCGAGAAGCGAGCGACGGCGTAATCTAGATAGTCCAAACCGACCGGCTCGCAGACGTTCTTCTTAGTGAAGGTGCGGAAGAGGGGGCCGACGCCGATGTAGTCGGCGCCGCGGCGGATGGCGTCCTCGGCCTGGGCGGGGGAATGGGTGGAGAGGCCGATGAGCAGCTCCGCGCCGACCAGCGCGCGCACCGCCTCGATGGGATAGTCGTCCTGGCCGAGGTGCACACCGTCGGCCTCGACCATGAGCGCGAGGTCGGGGTGGTCGTTGACGACGAAGGCAGCGCCGGCCTCGCGGGTGAGGCGGCGGATCTCGCGGCACTCGCGGTACTTGGCGCCGCTTTCCTTGTCTTTCTCACGATACTGGATCAGCTTGACGCCCGCCGCGAGCAACTCCGCCACGACCTGAACATTGCCGCGGCCCAGGGAATGCTCTTCGGCGGTGAGACAATAGAGATCGGTGTCCAGGGCAGCGCGCGCCCGCTCGCGTCGCCTCACGCTTGGGTCACCCATTTACCATCGCTCCTTCCACCAGGGGATGCCAATCCTTAAAGATGGCCTTGTAGCCTCGAGCCTCGATGGCCCGCTTTATCTCAGCGACGTCGCGAGTGTCGGAAATCTCGAACTGTCCGGTAGCGGCATCGCGATGCGCCCGACCGCCGACCTCGGTGTGCGAGCCAGCGGACATCTTCGTGACACCGAGCGGGATAAGATGGTCGCGGAACTCCGCGCGCTCGCGGGTGGAAATCACGATGCCCGCGCGCGGCAGAAAGAGGCGCATGGCGAGCAATATCTGCACGAACTCGCGATCGGTCACCGTGTGCTCGGGCTGGAAGATGCCTTCGTGGGGGCGGATGCGCGGCAGCGAGATGCTCACCTCGACGTCCGGATAGCGGCGCTGGAGGTAGTCGGCATGCAGGCCGGTGAGGAAGGCCTCGCGGCGCCCTTCCGCCAGACCGAGCAAAGCGCCGATATTCACGCTGCGCAGGCCACCGTCGGCGCCGCGCTCCGGCGTCTCCAGCCGGTAGCGGTAGTCCCGCTTTGGCCCCTTCGGGTGGACGACATCGTAGACGGCGCGATCATACGTCTCCTGATAGAGCGTCAGGCCGTCGACCCCCGCCGCCACCAGTTGGGCGTATTCGGCGGTCTCCAGCGGGTACACCTCGACGACAATCGAGGTGAAGTAGCGGCGCAGCACGGCGACGCAATCCGCGAGGTACTCGACAGAGCTTTTCTTACGCGACTCGCCGGTGAGGATGAGGAGATGGCGCAGGCCGATGGCGCTGATCAAGCGCGCCTCTTCCTCGACCTCCGCCACGGTGAGGCGATCGCGCCGGATACTGTTGCGCGCGGCGAAGCCGCAGTAGAGGCAGAAGTTGCTGCAGTAGTTGGCGAGGTAGAGGGGGGTGTAGAGCAGAATGACCTGGCCAAAGTGCTGTACCGTGAGGGCATGCGCGCGCTGCGCCATCGCCTCTAGGAAGGCGGCCGCGGCGGGCGAGAGGAGCGTGAGGAAGCCCTGGGCATCGACCCGCTCCGCGGCGAGGACACGCGCGACATCGGCGGCCGTGCGCCGTACGAGGGTCTCGCTAATTGGCTGCCGCTCCAAAGCGATGACTTGGTCGTAGAAGCTCATCTCAATCTCGCAGAAATCCGGTCAGGGGGGAAGAGGCCACCGCGTAATCCTGCACCGGTCCGATGCCGGCGCGGTAAGCCTGGCGGCCGGCCTCGACGGCGAGGGCGAAGGCGCGGGCCATGCCGATGGGATCGCGGGCGGTGGCGATCGCGGTGTTCACGAGCACCGCGGCGCAGCCCATCTCCATGGCCTCGGCGGCCTCGGAGGGCCGGCCGATGCCGGCGTCGACGATTATCGGGCGCTCGATCTCCTCGATCATGATGCGCACGAGCTCTTTGGTGCGCAGGCCGCGATTGCTGCCGATCGGCGCGCCGAGGGGCATGACCGCCGCGGCCCCGACCGCGACGAGCTTCCTGGCTACCATGAGGTCGGGCGACATATAGGGGAGGACGACGAAGCCCTCGGCGGCGAGCTCCTCGGTGGCCTTGATCGTCTCGTAGTTGTCGGGCAAGAGGTACTTGTGGTCGCCGATCACCTCGATCTTGATCCAGTCGCCGCAGCCAGCGGCGCGGGCGAGGCGGGCGATGCGCACGGCCTCCGTGGCGTTGCGGGCGCCGGAGGTGTTCGTCATGAGGATAGCGCCCTTCGGGAGATAGTCGACCATGTTCTCCTGGGGAGAGTCGAAGTCCATCCGCCGCAGAGCGACGGTGACCACTTGCGCCCCCGAGGCGAGGATCGTCTGGGGGATGAGGTCGTAGGAGGTGAACTTACCGGTGCCGACAAAGAGCCGGCTGGCGAGGTCATACCCCCCAATGCTCAATGCGTCGTCCATCGCCTGTGCCATCTCCTTTCAGCCGCCGGCCATGATGTGCACGATCTCCAGTCGATCGCCGTCCGCGAGGGCCGTGCCCGACCAGTGCTCTTGGCGCAACCAGATGCGGTTGTGCTCGACTGCGACAACGCGCTCCTGAAGCCCCTTCGCGCGCAGGAAGTCCAGTACGGTTATCTCGCCGTCGAGCACGATCTCCTTACCGTTCACGATGAGGCGCATGTCGCTGCTCCAGTTTCCAGAGGCGCTTTGCGGAGAGATTGCCGGCAGGGGGATACGGTGTACGATGAAACTGGAAGGCCGCGGCTTCTCGGTAAGCCGCGGCCGTGATCCACAAGACCCAAGCTTCCTACGCTGGCATTACCCAGACTCAGGTTCAAAGGGTCTGCGGGCCACGCCCGCACTCTCAGCCCCGCTCCGGAGCTCCCCCGCAAATGCGCTATTTGGTTAGGATGAGCCGAGCCATCGACGCGAGATCGCGCATTATGGCCAGAAAGTAGCCTACCACGGTGGCGGGCGCATGTCAAGTACGCGATCTCCAGTTCCAAGAGATCACTTGAACCATACAGCCGCCCAAGCCACTTTGTGCTTGCCGAAGTCAAGGCCGATGGCCTCGGCCAGCTTGCCGACCGTGAGGCACCGGCCGAGCACGCTCAGACGCTTGAGCACGGCCACGGCCTGCTTACGAAAGGCGACCAACTTGGCTTCCTGCAACGCCAGCACCACCAAGGCGTAGGCCAGCGCCATGATCCAGAGCAACCGGTCGATGGCCTCCCACGGCCTCACCATAAAGCGGTCTTGCCCCCAGGCGTGCATCGTCTCGAAAGCAGACTCCACCGCCCACCGCTGAGCATAAACCCCGGCAACTCCTTTGGCATCGGCCAGGCTATCCACCGGTAGGGTCGTGGCCACCACCAGCGACTCCTCGTCTCCCACCATCGGCACCAACTCTAAGAGCATGTGTGAAAAGCGTTGTCAGGTTGGTCTGAGCCGTCGGAGCATCAAGTGAATCATCGCTATTTGAATCCAAGCCTCGCTGGACTCCGGCAGGGCCTCATAGTCCTTGCTCAAGCGGCGACAGCGGCCGAGCCACGCGAATGTGCGTTCGACCACCCAGCGTCGCGGCAGCACCTGGAACCCTCGCTGCTCCGTCGGG
>JAMCYS010000046.1:0-38089 GCA_023473795.1 Chloroflexota bacterium
GGTCGCCACAACCCTGTCTTTCGCATCCTGGTTCGCCATAGCACATTATACAGGCCCGGGCTGGGCCCACGCAAACCGTGCCGGCTGCGCTTCACTTACCGGCCAGTTGTCTCTCTGCCAGGTAAGAGAGGGCGCTCTGCAGCTGGGCGTCTTCGCCGTGGTTGAGCGGCGCTTGCGCCGGCGGCGCCACCGGCAGGTCTGGTTCGAGGCCGCGTTTGTCGATTTGGCGCCCCTTGGGCGTCAGCCAGTGGGCATAGGTTACGCGCAGGCTTGAATTGTCGCTCAGCGCGTGCACTTTCTGCACCGAGCCCTTCCCGGTTGTGACCTCGCCCACCAGAACGGCACGATGGTAATCCTGCAAAGCCCCGGCCACGATTTCGGAGGCGCTGGCGCTACCCTTGTCCACCAGCACCGCCAGCGGCAAGTCCTTCATAAGGCCGCCACGCTTGACGTCGTAGGCCAGGCGCGTGCCGTCTCGCTCCTCCTGGTAGAGGACCGGACCGCTGTCCAGGAACTGGCTGGCGACGTCCACCGCCACTTCTAGGTAGCCACCGGGATTGCCACGCAGATCCAGCACCAGGGCGTCGGGCTTCCGGTCGCGAATGTCCCGCACGGCCTTGATGAAATCGGCGCTGACGTCGCCGAAGTTCGTCAGCTGCAGGTAGGCGACCTGGTCGGGCAGCATCTCCCAGCGCACGTACTTCAGCTTGACCTCGGCGCGCACGATCGCCACATCGAAGGGCGCCGACAGCCCCTGGCGCACGATGGTCAGGACGACGATGCTGCCGCGCGGCCCGCGAATCAGGCCCACGGCGTCGCCCGCGGTCAGACCCACGGTCGACTTGCCATCGATCTGCGCGATCTGGTCTCCTGGCCGCAGCCCTGCCCGCTGCGCGGGGGCATCCTCCTCGGGCTCCACCACCAACAACTGGCCCTCCCGCACTGCCAAGACCGCGCCAATGCCCTCCAGCTTGCCGGAGAGGTCCTCGTTCTGCACCGCTGCCTGCTTGGGATTGGCGAAATTAGTATAGGGATCGCCTAACGACTGCAGGAGGCCACGGATGGCGCCGTAGGCCAGGTCCTGGTTGCGCAAGGCGGCGGCGTCGTAGTACTCGGAATCCATTATCCTGGCTACCTCGCGCAGTACCGTCAGGCGTGACTCCAGACTGCCCTGCGAAGGGTCGGGAGAGGCGGGGACTGCCAGTGCAGGCGCGAGCGTGGGCGCGTAGGCGGCGGCGAACAGTCCGGCGGCAAACGAGCCCACTACCAGAAACAGCGCGGCAAAGACCAGAGCAGCAACCTGCAAGCCCTTAGACATGGGCAGCGCTCCTTGACCTGTCGAGTCTCGCCAGCCTGCGGGGGGATCGTGCGGCTGCGAATTGTAGCACTGCCTGGCGGAGGCCACAAGCCTAGCGGCACTTCCTACGGTTAGGCCATGAATCGGAGGATAGCTGGTTAGGCGATGTAGCTCCGTCCGTGTCATTCCGAATCCCCCCTCGGCGAGATGAGGAATCGTGCATAGCCCCGCGGGCTGCCACTGGAAGTGAAAACGGCTTGAGCGGTCCAAGCGTGATCTCGTAGGGGCGACCGGCGACCGTAGGAAGTCCTTTAGGGCCGGTCGCCCCTACCTATGCCAACCGGGTCTAGCGAACTTCATACGAATCAGACCACTAGTGGGACGGGCCTCTCCCGCCAGGCCGACGGCAGTAGTAGGCTACCTACCCGGCAGCAAGCAGATTCTTCGCCCGCCTCGCGGCGGGCTTCAGAATGACAAGGGCTCGTCTGACTAAATGGGTAAAAGCCAGGCAGATTGAAGCCGCGGGCACGTGAGGGTGAGTCTGGCCGCAAGCACCAATTCGGCGGGAGCGCCAAGTGCTTGCGGCCAGAAGCGGGGAGAAGAGAGTGTCTAGCCGGCAGTCTCGGACAGCGCCCGGCGCCAGTCCTGCGCGGCCGCCTCGGCAAACTGCTGGGTCTCACGCTGCGAGGGCCGGTGACCGTTCTCGTAGTAGAAACGCGCCATCTTGCCCACGACGTAGGTGCCCGCGTAGGCAATCGCCGTCTTGGGCAGCGCCGCCACCGGAGACGGCAGCATGCCGACCAGGAGGCGGGCAACGCTCCGCCAGGCAAAGGCCGCGCCCACCACCGGCACTACCTCACCGGCCAGGCGCCACTTGCGACCCAGGTCGCGCCCGTAGATGGCGGCCAACTTGAGGACCAGCATTGTCTGGTTCTTGGTCAGCACCACCAGATCCGCGCCCGTGCCCAGGACCGTGCCCAGGATCGGCACGTTAGCGGGCAGGTTGGACAGAAGGGCAAACTCGGCGTTGACGCGCGAGGTTTCGGCGATGAGAATGTCGACGACCTCGGCGCGAACGTTCTTAACGCTGCGGGCCAGAGCCAGGGCTCGCGTGGGGAGGGCCCGGACCAGCGCTGCCGTGACCACCCGGTCGACGTTGTCTTGGTCCGCGGGGTCTATGGCCAGCGTCTGGCTGACCAAACCGCCGAGGTCACGACTGACTTGCTCCATTTCTCCCGCTAGCGTCTCGCAGCCCTCACCGGCGAAGACCAGCGCGGTCGGGCGCGCCATCAGGTAGAGCTGCTCGAGGGCGCTAATGTCGGCACCGCTCAAACCGCAAGCGGCATCTACCACGTACAGATACAGGTCGGCTCGCGGGGGCAGCGCCCGCTCTGCCATCGTGCCAACCTCCGCCAGTTCGAGGAGGTATTCCCCGATCTCGTGTCCGTCCGCCGGTCGTAGGGCTCGCCGCACCGCCTCGCGTCCGCGCTCCTCGTTCCCAAGCAGAGCGAGGGTGAAGCCGCGCTCCATCTCCCGACGCACGCTGTCGGGGTTGACGTCCCGCAGTACACGCCAGAATTCGGCTACCTTTCCCACGGCCATTGAGTTAGACAAGAGTTTACCCCCGGGGTTGATGGCGGGATTATAACACGGCCTGGGAGGAAAGCCCAGCGAGACGGTGAGAGAAAACGGCAGTGTTTATGTTGAGTGCGGCGCATCGGGATAGTGTTCCAGCCGCGCGGGATCTAGTGCATGGTCGGTTGGGTGGCGCGAGCGGTCTCAACTAGAGCGACGAAGACGCGCGCCATTTCCGGGGCCTCCCCCGACCGCTCCGGGTGGCACTGCACGCCCACGACAAACCTGTCCCCCGGCGCTTCGAGTGCCTCGACCACGCCGTCGTCGGCAACCGCGGCGGCCCGCAGACCGCCCGCCAACTGGTTCCTGCTCAGTCCTTGGTGGTGCCGACTATTGACCTGCAGCACGCCAGTGCGTCCGAGTATGGCGGCCAGTCTCGTACCGGCGTCGACGGTGACCATATGATATGAGGAGGAACGGTCAGCCAGCAAGGTGTGGCGAATGGGTTGCCGAGGCAGGTCCGGCAACAGTCGGCCGGGCGACGCCGACGGCCAGGCAACGTTGAGGAACTGCATCCCCCGGCAGATGCCTAAGGTCGGCAGTCGCCGCCGATTCGCGGTCTCCAGGGCCAGCAACTCCAGGCGGTCACGCCGCGGGTCGACGGCCCGACAAGCCGCGCAGGCATCCAGGCCGTAGTAGGCAGCGCCGATATCGCCACCCCCGGTGAGCAGCAGCCCGTCCGCCCGCGCCAGTTCCGCTTGCCAGTCCGGCGCGTCGGCCAGCAGAGGCAAGGGGGTGCCACCAGCCGCGACTATGGCCGCGAGATAGCGCGCATCATCCTCGCTTGCCGGTCGCACGTAGGCGACCGCGATAAGGGGTCCTGCGTTGTCGGAGGTCATGCGATTCCCGCCTTCAAGTTGCCGCCGCGGGCCAGTCAGCGCACGAAAAAGCGGCACGCCCAAGCGCACCGCACGCAGACCAGGCCTCTTCGTGAATGGCGAACGAATGTGCACCAGACCTCAAACAGCGGGGCGCAAACCAGGCAAAGCCTAGGCGAGCGACTCCTCGTCCTCCGGGTCTGACTGTAGTTCAGCCACCGTCTCCGGGCTAAGCAAAGCCAACTCCGCCGCTTGCTCCAGAAAAGTATCGCTCAGAGTCAGCAGACGCGCGCCCAGCTGTCCCTGAACGCTCAAACCCGGCTCTGGGCCAAGCAGTTCGATCAGCTGCTCGGCTTCCTTCAGGAGCGGCTGCAGGACCGGGTGAGCACGCGCCAAGAACCGTAAATCGCTCAGGCACGGGCCTGGCCGAAAGCCCGCCAAACAAGTGGCAACGCTCTCTGCCTGTTGACTAGCGGTGCTGGCAGTTACCATGTCACTCGCCATTCGGTCCTGTTCCCTCAGGTCGGCGCCAGACAGCGCATTTGCCCGATTGCTTCGCCGCATGATTTATGATACCACAGGCCTCGCGATTTGGCGCCGAGCCGCGGTCCCAGCGCGAAAACTCGCCTCGCGGCTTTTCCGTTCTTCGCGCGGCAGCCACGCGCCTACTGCCCCGCTCCCTGGGGTGCCTGTTTCTTAGCCCGGTAGTCCTCGATCGCCTTGTGCAAGGCATCGGCAGCCAGGTTAGAGCAGTGCATCTTGTTGGCGGGCAGCCCGCCCAGGGCCTCAGCCACCTTCTTGTTGGAGACGTCCATCGCCTCTTCCAGCGTGAGGCCCTTCACCATTTCGGTGACCATGCTGCTCGTGGCGATGGCAGCGCCGCAACCGAACGTCTGGAACTTGATGTCCTCGATTCGCTCCTCGCCGTCCACCTTGATGTAGATCTTCATCACATCGCCGCAGACCGGGTTCCCCTCCGTGCCGACGCCGTCCGCATCTGCCAGACTGCCGACGTTGCGAGGATTCATGAAGTGATCCATTACGGCTTCGCTGTACATCGTCTGCCACTCCCCTCCGCGTGGCGCCAGTTGGCTCGCCCCCAGCTGACGGCACGGTCTGCAATCAGTTCTTAGTGTACCGTCAGCGGTGACATAGCCCGCAGTTTAGTGATAATCCCAGGCAGCACGTCGACTACATACCGCATGTCCTCTTCTCGGTTTTCCAGGCCCGTCGTCAAGCGCAGACTGCCGTGAGCTAGTTCGATCGGAATCCCCATCGCCGTGAGAACGTGCGATGGCTCGATCGCAGCCGAAGTGCAAGCAGAGCCGCTGGAGCCCGCGATGCCCAACATGTCCAGGCTGAGAAGTATCGACTCGCCCTCCACATACTTGAAGCAGAAACTGGCGTTGTTGGGCAGACGCCGCGTGGGATGCCCAGTCAATAGAGTATCAGGCACGCTGGCTAGAATTCCTTGCACGAGAATGTCTCGCAGCGCCTGCGCGTGCGCGCAATTGCTCGCCAGATTGGCGTAAGCCAGATCTAGAGCCGTCGCCAGGCCCACAATGCCGGCCACGTTCTCGGTCCCGGCCCGCCGGTTGCGCTCCTGCGAGCCGCCCTGCTGCTGCGGCCAGAAGGTCGTGCCCCGCCGCACGTAAAGGGCGCCCACGCCTTTCGGGCCGTAGAACTTGTGGGCGGACAGGCTCAACATGTCCACGCCTAGCTTTTCGACGTCGAGGTCGACGCTGCCCCCCGCCTGCACCGCGTCGGTGTGCAGAATGATGTCCCTGCCCTTGAGAATTCGGGCAATCTCGGCGATCGGCTGCAGCGTGCCAACTTCGTTGTTGCCGGCCATTACGGTCACCAGGATGGTCTGCTCGTCGAGCGCCGCCGTGAGAGCCTCGAGATCCACCACGCCGTACCTATCTACCGGCAGGTAGGTCACGCGGAAACCGAACCACTTCTCCAGATACTCGCAGGCGTGGAGAATCGCGTGGTGCTCCACCCCGGACGTTATTATATGGTTGCCCTTGCTTCGCCGGGCAAACGCGACACCCTTGAGCGCGAGGTTGTCCGACTCACTGCCGCCACTGGTGAAGATGATCTCGTTCGGCCTCGCGCCCAGCACGCGGGCAACCGTCTCCCGCGCCCGGTCCAGTGCCTGGCGTGACTCGCGGCCAATAGCATAGATGCTGGAGGCGTTGCCAAACCTGTCTGAAAAGTAAGGCAGCATAGCCTGCAGAACTTGAGGGTGAACCGCCGTCGTCGCGGCGTGGTCGAGGTAGATCATCTTGCTGTGCTCCCTAGTCGACATCAGAGTGTCCGCCGGCCGCTTCCCGATCGGGTGCCCCCGCGAGGCAGAGGTCGGCGAGAGTGGTGGAATCTAGGACAGCCGCGATGCTGTCGTGCAGGCGCACCCACATCGTCTTGGTAGCGCAAACCGATTCGCGACCGCAGCTCCCCGCGACGTCGCCGTCGCCCACGCAAGCCGCCAGCAGTAACGGCCCCTCCAGGGCACGCACTATCTCGCCCGCGCTGATCAGCTCGGGCGACCTGGACAGCTCGTAGCCGCCGTGCACGCCCCGGCTGCCTTCGACAAGGCCGGCCCGCCGCAGAGGGCTCATGATCTGCTCCAAGTAGGCCAGCGAGAGCCCCTCGGCGCGAGCGATGTCGCTCAAGGCCTGCGGGCCCGTGCCATAAGATAGAGCCAGCTGCGCCATCGCCCGTAACCCGTAGTGGCCCCGCGATGACAGCTTCATGCTCTGCTCCCTAAATCCAACCAAATCACTCGGAATTAGTATAGCAGCACGCCTAGATGCTGTCAACGCTAGCTGCCCCGACCTGGCAAGCTTACCTGCCGCGGCAGAAGGCCGCGGCCGTTGAGGCCAGTCTCGCGACCTGCGATGGAGCGTCTAGCCGACGTCATCCTACCCAGTCACGATTTCAAGGTCTTGCAGCGGCAAAGCTATCCCGACTGAGTTGGAGCGGGCAAGCGCGCGAATTTCGAGGATTCGTCAGGCAGGTTGGCGGGCAGAGTATTGACTTGGCAGTGAGTCGCCCGTATAATCCCCGCCAGTGGGGGTTTACCTTGCCGTGTCAGCCTAAGAGGGCTGACTCCCTGTATTGGCAGCCGGGAGTTGTAATGGCGCTAAGCGGCGACCTCAAGCAGGTGAGGCTACAGCGAGTTCTGCAGCTGTTGGCCTGCGGGCGCAAGTCCGGCCTGCTGAGGGTGAAATCAGGACGGTCTGCGCTCACCGTCAACGTAGCCCACGGACGCCTGCAGAAAGCCTGGCTCGCCGGCTGGCCTCAGCCGGCGGCAGAGCTGGTAGCCCAGACGGCCCCGGCGGAACACCAAGACTCCGTCACGGCCCTTGCGCGTGGTAGCGAGCTGGGGGCCGCCCTTTGGCTGGACTTTCTTGATTTCGCCGACCACGCAACCGTGCTGTCTATGGCTCGCGAGAGGGGCCGTGAGGCTCTGCGTACCGCCGGCGCCTGGCAGAAAGGCGAGCTGCGCTTTGAAGATGGACCCGGCCTGGCGCCGGGTGAACTCGATCTTGGGCTTTCCTTGACACCGCTGGTCGACCTGCCGGCCAAGAGCACCTAGGGTGTCGCCGGGCGGCGGCGAAAGGCTGGATAGCCACCGCCCGGTCCACTACGGGATGAGCAGCTAGGTCAGGCCAGCACCAGGGTCGCCGCGTACGGTGGCCCAGTCCCGGAGGCGCGCCGCCTGTTCGTGGGCGCACCCACGGGACGGTAAGGTAGGGAGGTGTGTGAAAGTGGGTAGGAAGCCGTTGCCCGGGCGACCGGCTATCGTTGGTTTGCTCGTTCTCGGCTCGCTCGTGCTCTCCAGTTGTGCTTCGTCTCCTGTCTCGGTCGTCGTTCCCCCCGTGGCATCCGCCAAGACACCCACCGCTACCATTAGCGTCGCGCCCGCAACCGCCACAGCCGAGCCTTCGACAATTTCGGCCGTGGCGGTTGCCACCGTTGCGCCGACTGCCGCCTCCGGGTCCTTCGACTCGTCGGCGGAGCCAACGACGGCGACTGACGTCGTCGAGGCCAGCCAGGTTGCGCCGGCCAATGCGGAGCGACGGGAGACTGTGCTGCACACCGTCGGCGGCGGGGAGACTCTAAGCACGATCGCCGAGAACTACGGCGTTTCACCGGAAACGATTGCCGCCGCCAACGGTCTGACCAACACGGACAAGCTCGCGGTCGGCCAGGAATTGCGGATTCTGCCGGTCTCTGGAGTCCTCCACAAGGTCCAGGCAGGCGACACCCTGGACGCGATAGCCGCGCTTTACGGAACCGACGTCATGGGCATCGTCGTCATGAACGGCCTGGACAATCCGGACTCACTCAAAGTGGGCCAGGAGCTGGTCGTGCCGGGTGGGACCCCGCCAACGCGGGCCCTACTGGCCTCGCGCGGCGGGCAGCGCTCGGGACCCTTGAAGCCGGGCACCTACGTCGTGCAGGAAGGCGAGAGTCTGGGCTCTATCGCCGACCGTTTTGACATTAGCGTAGAGACTTTGCTATGGGCGAATCAGGTCGATGATCCCAATAGCATCCACGTTGGCGATGAGCTGGTGGTACTGCCCGTTTCCGGAGCCCTCTACACCGTGAAGAAAGGCGATAACATCAATACGATCGCCGAGGTGTCAGGTGTAAGCGCCGCCGAAATCCTGATGGCCAACGGCATCGACGATCCGCGGACTCTGCAGATCGGAGCCAAGCTCCTTCTGCCGGGCGGCAAGCCCATCCGCGACCCGGAGCCACCCAAGCCGACCCCCACGCCCAAGCCGGCTCCTAAGCCTGAGCCGCCGGCCGCGCCTGCCGCGGCGCCGGCTCAGGCCAAGCCAGAGGCGGCCCAGGCTAAGCCAGCGGCGACTCCGGCACCTGCGGCCCCGCCAGCGGCGCCGTTGGGTCAGACGACGATTGCGGTGGCCCAGGAGTACATCGGGCACGCCTACGTCTGGGGCGGTATTGGGCCCAACAGCTTCGACTGTACTGGTTTCGTCTGGTACATCTTCAACAAGCGCCTGGGCATCTCGATGCCACGCGATCTCTGGGGGCAGCTGGGCTCTGGCCAGCGAGTGGACCGGGCTAACGTTCAGGCCGGGGACCTGGTGTTCTTCCAGAACACTTACACTGCCGGCCTGTCGCACGTTGGCATCGCCCTGGACAACACCCGCTTCATCCACGCGGCCAGCGAGAGCTACGGCGTGATGGTTAGCCGCCTCAACGACGCCTACTGGTCCGCGCGCTGGTACGGCGCCACGCGACCTTAGCGATACCAGGAACTAGTTCAAAGCGCCGATGGGGGCCCATCGGCGCTCTCTGTTTCCCGGCCGCTTCACCTGGCCGGCGGCGCGTTAGGCTTCGCCTGCAGCGTTTTCTCGCCGCTGTAGATCGCCAGGCCAGGCGGGCCGCCCTTCACCTTCTTGACGTACCTCTGCAGCGTGTAATCCACCGGCACGGCTGTGGCCTGGCGGGAGGTACTGAAGTAAGCAGCATAGGCGGCCGCTTCACGCACGGTGCGCTCGGGGACCTGTTGGCCACGCGCTTTCACCAGCACATGCGCGCCCGGGACGCCGCGGGCGTGTAACCACAGGTCGCCACCGGACCCCATCTCGAAAGTGACCCGCTCGTTCTGCCGCGCGCTGCGGCCGATGAGGATCTCAAAGCCGTCGCTGGATACCACCGGACGGCCCAGAGGCAGGACGCGGTCCTTGGCTTTGCGCTTGCCGGGAAGGGCTTTCAGCAGCCCGGCCTGCGCCAGTTCCTGGCGCACTTCCTCCACCTCGGCGGGGGAAGACGCGAGGTCCAGGTCGTTCAGCACCTGGTCGAGAAAAGACAGCTCCGCCTCAGCCCTCTCGATCAACGGCGGCACCTCCTGCAGGCCGCTCTTCGCCCGCTGGTAGTCATGGAAGAGCCGTTGGGCGTTCTCTACAGGGGTCAGGGCAGAGTCAAGGTGCGCAACCTCCCCGGCTAGCTCGGCAGTGGCGCTGCCTGGAGCAACCTGGCTGCCGTAGGCCAGCAAGAGCTCCCCCTGGTGGCGCAGCCGCTCAATCTCCTCCTGGCGCGGCAGCGACTCCGCGAGGGCAACGCGGCGCCGCCGCGTTCTGTCAACTAGCAGCCGGATCGTGCCCCGCAGCGCTACCTTGCCGGTTTCGCCGGCGCGGGCAGGTGCCGGCACCGACGCCCGAGGCTGGGCGTAGAACTCGTCCAACGCCTCGCTGATTGACCCCACTTCCCGCCGCCCTGGGAACTGGCGCAGCTCGTAGGCAGCATACGCCGCTACCGCCCCATCGCTGAGCCCCAGGCAAGGTCGCCAGTTGCCGGCGACGACATCCTTAACCAGAGCCAGGGTCTCCGTTTCCAGGTGCTCCAGGTCGGTCTCCGCCAGTCTCGCGTCCGCGTTCCCTGATGCTCGGTATGCCAGCTCGCGACCCACAAGGGGACTGAAGCCGGCGAGTGCCCCGACGAGCGCCTGCGACACAGGCGTCTCTGGCGTCGCCGCTGCCAGGAGACGGCGCAGATCGCCGGGCTGCAAAGAGTCTGGCCGGGCCTTGCTCTGCGGGGGCGGCGCCACGTATTCCTGTTGCGGCAATACCGTACGATAGCGATTGATCTCAGGCTTGACGCGTTTGATGGCGTCCAGCACTCTGCCCTCGGCGTTGACCAGCACGATGTTGCTGTAGCGCCCGATTACTTCTATAATGACTCTGCTGGCGACGGGGTGCCCCTCATCGTCACGTTTGGCAAAGACCAGCGACAGAACCCGCTCCCAGGCAGGTTGCTCGACCTCCGTCAACCGGGCATCGCGCACGTACTTGCGGAGGAGCAGCAACAGCGGTGAGACATCCTCCGAGACCCGGGCGAGCTTCTCGCGGGCAAGATGCACGTGGGCTTGCTGGGGGTGGGCACTGGCCAGCAGCCAACGTTTGGGGCCGCCCGCGTAGATTTCGAACGCCACGGCTAAGTCGGCGGGATGGATGACTCGCTCGACCCGTCCACCAAGAAGGCTCGACCCGATTTCGTCGCGCACGGCAGCGAGAGTAAGGGCGTCAAAGTACACTAACACTTACCTCCGTGCCAGTATAGCACGCGGGACGCGCGTTTCTGGCCGCCATTAGGGGTTACTGACTTGACCGTCGAACTGGTGCACATTGGTTTTGGCAATATCGTCGCGCTGAACCGTGCCCTGGCAATAATGAGCCCGGATTCGGCGCCCATTAAGCGCATCATCCAGGAAGCCCGCGAGAAGAACTCCCTTATCGACCTCACCTACGGCCGCAAGACTAAATCCGTCATCGTGTTAGACAGCGGACACCTGGTCTTGGCTGCGCTGCAGCCAGAGACCATCGCCGCCCGCTTTGGCACTCGGCAGGAGCAGCCGGCCAATGAGTGAAAAGGGGCGTAGCTCCCTCCTGATTGTCCTTTCCGGGCCCTCGGGCGTCGGCAAGGACGCGGTCATCCAGCGTCTCAAAGCCAGTGCTTTCCCCCTCCACTACACCGTGACAGTCACGACTCGCCCCAGACGCCCCAACGAGGTCCACGGCGTGGATTACTTTTTCACGGGCGAGGCCGATTTCGACGCTATGTTGGCGCGCGACGAGCTGCTTGAGTCAGCCTTGGTGCACGGTCACAAATACGGCACTCCCCGGCAGCAGGTGCGTGAGGCCCTCGCGGCACACAAGGACGTTCTGCTGAAGATCGACGTGCAGGGAGCGACTCAGGTGCGCCACAAGGTGCCGGAGGCCGTGTCGATCTTCTTGGCGCCGGCCAATCTTGACGAACTGGTCCGCCGCTTGCGCTCTCGCGGCAGCGAGTCCGCGGCCGAACTGGCGTTGCGCCTGCACAACGCGGAAGGCGAGCTGGAGGACCTGCCCAACTACGACTACGTTGTCTTGAACGAACAGGACCGGCTGCAAGAGACCGTCGACCAGGTGAAGGCCATCATCACCGCGGAACACTGCCGGGTCAGGCAGCGGCGCATCGTCGTCTAGGCGCGCCGATGCGTTTTGCGGAAGTGGCGGTTACCTGCCGAACCGGCAAGGGCAGTGGGACGTTCACCTATTCCATTCCCGATGACTTGGACCCACAAGCAGGCGACCTCGTGTGGGTTCCCTTCGGCCGGCGCCAGGTGCAGGGCGTGGTGTTCCAGGTCGGCGACGTGCCACCTCCGTTCGCCACCAAGACCGTCGTCTCGGTGACGGAGCGCGCAGTGTTCCTCCCCGCGCAGATTGCGCTGGCGCGCTGGCTGGCGGACAACTACTGCTGTCCTCTGAGCACCGTCGTGAGCCAGATGCTGCCCGCCGAGATTCGCCAGGCCGCGACGCCCGTGTACTCGCTGTCCGGCAAGGCGGCGGCGGAGCCAGTGGCGCCGTTGACGCTGGCGCTGTTGCACGCCCTAGCGGCGGGGAGCCAAGGGGCAGCCGAGCTGCGCAAGGTGACCCCGGGCCCCGCGGGAAGGGCAGCGCTCCGCCGGCTGGTTGAGCAGGGCGTTGTCGGGGAGACCTGGGTGGCAGCCCCAGCCAAGGGACACGAGAAGCGGGAGCGGACGGTGCGCCTAGCATTGCCCCCTGGGGCGGTGCCCGCCGCCCTTTCTTCGCTCCACCGCTCCCCGGCCCAGGCCGCCGCCTTACGCTGGCTGGCCGGCGTGTCCGCCGACGGCTCGGAGGTATCGCTAACCGGCGCCTGTGCTGGCAGCGGCACGGCCCCCACGGCTTTCAGCGGCCTACACAGCCACGGCTACGTCGAGGTCGGCTGGCGTGCCGTCAGGCGCAGTCCGCTGGCCGGCACGGAGTACCCGCCGATGCCCTTACCGACGCTTACCACCGATCAAGCGGCAGTCTTTGCGCGCTTGGCCGAGGCGCTCCGTTCCGGGAAAGCCGAAGCCTTCCTCTTGCACGGGGTCACAGGCAGCGGCAAAGGCGAGGTCTACCTACACGCGCTGGCGGAGACTATCAGGTTGGGCCGCACGGCGCTGGTCTTGGTGCCGGAAATCGCGCTCACCCCGCAGACTATCAGGCGTTTTGTCGCTCGTTTTGCCGGCAGGGTTGCCGTCTTGCATAGCCGCCTGTCGACGGGCGAGCACTACGACGAATGGCAACGGGCCCGCCACGGCAAGGTCGACGTCATCATCGGCTCGCGCTCGGCCCTCTTCGCGCCGCTCCCCAATCTGGGCCTCATCGTGGTCGACGAGGAACACGAGTGGGCATACAAGCAGACGGAGAAGGACCCGCGCTATCACGCGCGGGACGCTGCTCTCGCCCTGGCTCGCCAGCTAGGGGCAGTAGCGGTGCTCGGCAGCGCCACCCCCGATGTCTGTACCTACTATCGCGCCGTAGCAACGGGCGACCTCAGACTGCTGGAGTTGCGCCAGCGCGTGCAGGCCTCTGGCGCCAGGGCTGCCGCAGTTCCCTCGCCAGTCCCCGGGTCCGTGCCCTTACCGAAGGTGCAAGTGGTGGACATGCGTACTCGGCGGCGGACGCTTCGGGGCCTGTTCAGTCTGCCGCTGGCCAGGGGAATCGTCGCCGCTCTGCGAACGGGCAGTCAGGTCATTCTTTACGTCAACCGCCGCGGGACGTCTACCCTCGTCGCCTGCCGGACATGCGGCTGGGTAGCCCGCTGCCGGCGTTGTGACTTGCCCCTCGTTTACCACGCCGACCGCGGGCAGCTGCTCTGCCACCAGTGCAATCGCGTCTATCCCGTGCCGGTGATCTGCCCGGAGTGCTGGAACCGTAACCTCGACTACCAGGGTACCGGCACCCAGCGAGTGGAAACGGAGACCAGACACCTGTTTCCCAAGGCGAGGGTAGTACGCTGGGACAGCGACAGCACCCGTGGCAAAGGCGCGCACCAGCGCATCCTGGAGCGCTTTCTCCGCCACGAGGCGGATATCCTGGTTGGCACGCAGATGGTGGCCAAGGGCCTTGATCTGCCGGAAGTCGCTCTGGTCGGGGTCGTGGCGGCAGACACCACGCTCCATCTACCCGACTTCCGCGCCGCCGAGCGCACCTTCCAACTGCTGACGCAAGTGAGCGGTCGTGCCGGCCGGGGGCTTCGTGCCGGCAAAGTAGTGGTGCAAACGCTGAGCCCTGAACACTACTGCTTGCGCGCCGCCACCGCGCACGACTATGCTTCTTTCTATACCGAGGAGTTGCGTTTTCGGCTGGCGCATCGCTACCCGCCGTTTGCCAGGCTCGCCAAGCTGGTGTACGCCACCAGCAACGAAGCGCACTGCCGGCGGGAAGCGGAGCGGGTAGCAGCGTTCTTGCGAGCCGAAATCGAGCGCAAGGGTCTGCCAGACCTGGAAGTGCTTGGGCCAGCGCCATCTTTTCGGCGGCGCCTGCGGGGGCGCTTTCGTTGGCAGATACTGGTTAGGGGCGACGATCCCCGCATCGTCCTAGCCGGCCTACCGCTGCGACTTGGCTGGGCGCTAGACATAGATCCTGTAAGCATTCTGTGAGAGGTTCCGCTGATGGCCATACTGAACGTACTCAAGGCCGAGCATCCAACCCTGAGGGCCAAGGCTAAGCGCGTAGCGCGCGTGGACGCGTCGCTAGAGAGACTGATCGACGACATGGTGGAGACTATGCACGCCACCAACGGCGTCGGGCTGGCGGCACCGCAAGTCGGCGTGCCGCTGCGCCTCGCGGTGATCCAGGTGCCCGCCGACTACGAAGAACCACACGCCGGGGAACTGTTCGTCCTCATCAACCCTGAAATCGTCAAGACCACCGAACCGCAGGACATCGACGAGGGCTGCCTCTCGTTGCCAGGCTACGCTGGCACCATCCAAAGGGCCGCGAAGGTAACGGTGAAGGCGCGTGATCGCAACATGAAGGAATACCGATTGAGGGCCGAGGGTACTCTCGCCCAGGCCGTTCAGCACGAGCTCGACCACCTCAACGGCGTGCTGTTTTACGACCATTTGGCGGGCCCGGAGCTCCTACGACGTACCCAACCCGCTGCCAGCCAGGCAACGGAGCCGACTGGGGACGAGCCGGCGTAACACAAGGCCCAGCAAAAGTGATATACTGCCCCCACCACTGAGGAGGTTAGAGCATGGCGGTCTGCCCGGAATGCGAGGCTGAAATCGAGCTGAAGGAAGCGATCAAGGGTGAGATCGTGCAATGCCCGGATTGCGGCGTAGAGCTCGAGGTGGTCAGCGTCAACCCGGTTGAATTGGCACCTGCCCCTGAGGAAGAAGAGGACTGGGGCGAGTAAATACCGTTTCGTCTAGCGCGGCGACGATGCCCTGTCTGGACTCACCGGCGGGGCATTATTTCATGCGCACGAACGCCGTGTAAGGGGTAGCTCTGAATGCGAATAGGTGTGCTTGTCTCCCGCGTGCGGGCCGAGGAAAAGCTCCTCTTTGAGGAGATGGAGCGCCGCGGGCTGGACTTTGATCTGATAGACGACCGTGAAATTATCTTCGACCTACAGCAGAAACCGCTCGCTCAATACGACCTCATCCTCGAGCGGTGCATCAACCACTCCCGCGCCCTCTACGCCCTCAAGGTGCTGGAGGAGTGGGGCATCAAGTGCGTGAATAGATACAAAGTGGCCGACAACTGCGGCAACAAGCTGTTGACGACAATGCGGCTCATCGCGGAGGGTCTCCCCACGCCGCAAAACAAGCTCGCCTTCACTCCCGAGTCCGCGCTGCGGGCCATAGAGGAAATGGGATACCCGGTGGTACTCAAGCCAGCTGTCGGCTCCTGGGGCAGACTGCTGTCGAAGGTCAACGATCGCGAGGCGGCGGAGGCCATTCTGGAGCACAAGGAGACGCTCGGCTCCTACCACCACTCAATCTTCTATATCCAGGAGTTCGTCAAGAAGCCCGGGCGCGACATCCGTAGCTTCGTGGTAGGCGACGAGACTATCTGCGCCATCTACCGCTACTCGGAGCACTGGATCACCAACACCGCCCGCGGCGGCAGGGCTGACAACTGCCCCATCACCCCTGAGATCAATGACCTATCGCTGCGTGCGGCCAAGGCCGTCGGCGGGGGCGTCGTCGCGGTCGACCTGCTGGAGAGCGAGCGCGGCATGCTGGTTAACGAGGTCAACTACACTATGGAGTTCCGCAACTCCATCGCTCCCACCGGGATCAACATCCCGGCGAAGGTCGTCGACTATCTAATCAAGGAGGCTCAGAGTTGAAGGTCTCCATAGTAGGCGGTTCCGGCTACGCCGGCGGCGAGTCGCTGCGGCTGCTTCTGGGCCATCCCAAAGTCACGCTGGGACAGGTCACGTCCGAGAGCAACGCCGGCAAGTACGTGCACAGCGTGCATCCGAACTTGAGGAAGCGCACGGATCTCAAGTTCGTCAGCGCCCTCGACTTGGAGCCCTGCGAGGTGCTCTTTGTGGCGCTGCCCCACGGCAGCTCGATGAAACGCATGCCCGAGTTTCTGTCCGTGGCGGAGCGAGTGATCGACCTCGGCGCCGATTTCCGCCTGCGCGACCCGGCGGATTACCCGAAGTGGTATGGCGCCCCGCACGCGCGGCCCGACCTGCTGGGGCAGGCCGTCTACGGCATACCGGAGCTGCATCGCGAGGCGATCAAGAGCGCGCGCATCATCACCGGCGCCGGCTGCAACGCCACCACGACGATTCTTGGCCTGCTACCCCTGTTCAAGCATGGACTGGCGGACCCGAGCCGCGTGGTCGTCGAGGTCAAGGTGGGCTCCTCGGAGGCGGGCGCCAAGGCTTCTGACTCGTCGCACCATCCCGAGCGCTCGCACGCCGTGCGTTCCTTCCAACCGACGATGCACCGGCACACGGCCGAGGTGATGCAGGAGCTGACCTTCGGCGGCCAGACGCCCAAGGTGTATTTCTCCGCCACCGCCGTCGAGCTGGTGCGCGGCATCCTCGCCACCTGCCACGTCTTCTTGAAGGACAATCTGGCCGAGAAGGATATCTGGCGCGTCTACCGCCAGGAGTACGGCCAAGAGCCGTTCTTGCGCATCGTCAAGGACCGCACAGGCATCTACCGCTACCCGGAGCCCAAGATCCTGGCCGGCTCCAATTTCTGCGACGTGGGCTTCGAGCGGGACGAGGGCAGCGACCGGCTAGTCGTGATGGCCGCGCTGGACAACCTGATGAAGGGTGCCGCCGGCAATGGCGTGCAGGCCATGAACGTGGCTTGCGGCTTCGAGGAGACTCTGGGCCTGGAGTTTCTGGGCCTGCACCCCATCTAACGACCACCGAGGAGGCGGCCGAGATGATTGTCGTCAAAGTGG
This sequence comes from Chloroflexota bacterium, assembly GCA_023473795.1. Lineage (GTDB taxonomy): Bacteria > Chloroflexota > UBA6077 > FW602-bin22 > JAMCYS01 > JAMCYS01. The sequence continues at coordinate 16,998 of JAMCYS010000046.1, forward strand.
GCGGCAGCGAAGGCATCGACCTGGAGGCATTCTGCCGCGACCTGGCCAACTGCATCAAGTCCGGCGTGGACATTGTGTTGGTCCACGGCGGCTCGCACGACACGAATGTACTGTCCGCCAAACTCGGCAAGCCGCCCCGGTTCGTAACCTCTCTCTCAGGCGTGGAGAGCCGCTACACCGACCGGGAAACGCTAGCCATCTTCACGATGGTCTACGTTGGCAAAGTGAACAAGTACATAGTCGAGCAGCTGCAGAAGCAGGGCGTCAACGCGGTTGGCCTCTCCGGCATCGACGGCCGCCTGTTAGAGGGCTCGCGCAAGGAGTTCATCAAGGTCGTCGAGGACGGCAAGCGCAAGGTGCTGCGGGACGACTACACGGGCAAGGTGGAGAAGGTCAACGTTCACCTGGTCAAGCTGCTGCGCGACAATGGCTACACACCCGTCATCACCCCGCCGGCCATCTCCTACGAGAGCGAGGCCATCAACGTTGACGGCGACCGCGCTGCCGCCGTGCTCGCCGCGGCCCTGGGCGCGGAGAAACTGATCATCCTCTCCAACGTGCCCGGTTTGCTGCGCGATGTCAACGACGCATCCTCACTGGTTACGGAAATCCGCCGCGACCAGATCGAACGCTATGCCGATTTCGCCAAGGGACGCATGAAAAAGAAGGTGATGGGCGCCGCCGAGGCACTGGCGGAGGGCGTGCGCGAGGTCGTGTTTGCCGACGCGCGCGGCGAGAACGCGGTCTCCCGCGCGCTCGAAGGGAAGGGTACGGTGATCCGATGAGCTACCAGGAGATCGAGGACCGCTACTCCACCGGCGTCTACCCGAAGCGCGACGTCGTAATCGTGCGCGGCGAAGGTGCCGCGCTCTGGGACGAAAACGGCCGGCGCTACGTCGACTGTGTGGGCGGCCACGGAGCAGCCAATCTCGGTCACTGCAACCCGGCTGTGGTAAAAGCCGTGCAAGAGCAGGTAGCCAGGCTCACCGACTGCACGGAGATATTCCATAACGATGCCCGCGCTCGCTGCCTGCGGAAACTGGTCGAGGTGCTGCCGGCGGGCGTGGATCGCATCTTCCTCTGCAATTCGGGCACCGAGGCAGTAGAGGGCGCCCTGAAGTTCGCCCGTATGGCTACGGGCCGCCAGGAAATCGTGGCTTTCATGCGCGGCTTCCACGGCCGCACGATGGGTGCGCTTAGCGCCACTTGGGACCCCAAGTACCGCGAGCCTTTCATGCCGCTGGTGCCCGGATTCAAGCACGTGCCTTATGATAACGTGGAGGCCGTGCGCGAGGCGGTGAACGACAACACCGCCGCCATTCTTGTGGAGATCGTCCAGGGAGAGGGCGGCGTGCGGCCCGGCAGCGCGGAGTTTCTCCTCGCCCTGGCCGAAATCAGCCGGGAATCCGGCGCCCTCCTCATCGTGGACGAGATCCAGACCGGTTTCGGTCGCACCGGCAAGATGTTCGCCTGCCAGCACTACGGCTTGACGCCGGATATCGTCTGCCTGGCCAAGTCCATTGCCGGCGGGCTGCCGATGGGCGCCTTTGCCCTGGGCCCGCGCGTCCAGAACGTGATCAAGATGGCGCACGGCTCGACCTTCGGCGGCAACCCGGTCGCCTGCGCCGCCTCCGTCGCGGCGATCCAGTACATCCAGGATGAGAACTTGCCTGCCCGAGCCGCCGAGCTGGGGGCCGAGTTCGTCGCCCGGCTCCGGGGGATCAAGGCCGACACCGTCCGCGAGGTTCGCGGTCTGGGTTTGATGGTCGGCGTGGAGCTCAGGCAGAAGGCGACTCCCCTCCTCAGGGCGCTGATGGACCGTGGCGTGCTCGCCTTACCGGCTGGACCCACCGTCGTCCGTTTTCTACCGCCCCTGGTGATCGAGCGCAGTGAGCTTCTGGGCGTGGCCGATGTCGTGGCCGAGTTGCTGTCCGCCTAATGGACGACGCTGCCTTTCTGGGCGAGCTGCTTTCGCTGTATAGCCCCTCGGGTTCGGAGCAGCAGGTCGCGAACTTGCTGTGCGAGCGCCTGGCCGATCTAGGCTTCCGCAGTTATGTCGATGCTGCCGGCAACCCAGTGGGCGAGATCGGCTCGGGCGAGCGCGAGATCGTGCTGCTGGGCCACATCGACACCGTGGAGGGCTTCATCGCCGTGCGCCGGGAGGGCGACCTCCTTTACGGGCGCGGAGCTGTGGACGCCAAGGGCCCGATGGCCGCTTTCATCCTGGCGGCCGCCAGAGCACGACCGCGCAACTTGCGCCTAACCGTAATTGGGGCGGTAGAGGAAGAGGCCGCCAGCTCGCGCGGCGCCCGCCAGGCCATGCAGCGCCCCCGACCCGAGTTCGCCATCGTCGGCGAGCCGAGCGGTTGGGCGGGGATCACCCTCGGCTACAAGGGCCGGCTTTGGATCCACTACTCGCTTGTGCGGCCGATGCGTCACTCCGCTGGGCCGGGCCGCTCCGCCCCCGAGGACGCGGTAGCCTTCTGGAACGCTCTTCAGGCAGCGGCGACGGAGTTCAACCAGGGCAAGCGTCCCTTCGACGCCCTCGACCTGTCGCTGCGGCGCATCAACTCCCGAGCCGATGGCTTCGCCGAGCGAGTGGAGCAGTTGATTGCCCTACGGGTACCGGTTGATTTCGAGGTCGCCTCGTTCAAGTCCCTCGTCGGCGAGTTGGCCGGGGAGGCCGTCTGTCAATTCAGTAACGAGGACCCCGCCTTCCGCGCCAACAAGAACAACCCGCTGGTGCGAGCCTTCACCGCTGCCATCCGCGCGGCCGGTGGCGAGCCGCGCTTCAAGCTGAAGACCGGCACCTCGGATATGAACGTGCTGGGCCCCGTCTGGGACTGCCCCATAGTCGCTTACGGCCCGGGCGACTCCAGCCTCGATCACACCCCCAACGAGCACGTCTCCCTCGCCGAGTTCCGGCGCGCCGTGGACGTCCTCGCGGCAGTCCTAGAGTCACTATAGGCTCGACCGGCTACCGCGGGCGACCCGGAACACCACGAGCGCAGTTCGGTTCCGCTTCTCTACTCGATTAAGCCAGGTCCGCTTGCTTCCCTGCTACTCTCCGGGCCAGCGGTCTTCGTCCGTCGCGCCCGGGCCAGGTCTGGCTTGTCTGATCTCCGCAGGCCGATTGGCAGTGGCAGCGAGCCTCGCGTAGAATGGCGGCGAACGTAGTAGCCGGCCGGGGGTTGCAGGAGTGGAAAGAGACTTAGTCGTGGGCATCGACCTGGGCGGGACCCGCTTTCGCGTGGGCCTCTTCCGCACCGACGGCAAGATGATCCGTCGCCAGGGCTGGGCCACAGAGGCGGCAGCCGGACCGCATGCGGTCATAGACCGCTTGGCGACTGCCGTGCGCGAGACTTGCGCCAGGGAAGGCCTGGCCAGAGTCGTGGGCGTCGGCTTGGGCTCGCCGGGCCCGCTCGACCCCTGGCGCGGTGTGGTCCTAGAGACCCCCAACATGCCGGGTTGGCACAATGTACCTCTCAAGGAAGAGATGGAGACGCGGCTCGGCCTGCCCGTCCACGTGAACAACGATGCCAACCTGGCCGCTTTGGGCGAGTCCTCCTATGGCGCGGCGACCGGACTGCGGGACGTGGTCTACTTCACAGTCAGCACGGGCATCGGCGGCGGCGTGCTTGTCGACGGCAAGCTGTTGCTGGGAGCGCACGGTTTGGCCGCCGAGCTCGGGCACACGATCATTCTGCCCGAGGGCCCGCTCTGCGGCTGCGGCCATCGAGGCTGCCTAGAATCCGTGGCCTCGGGCACTGCCATCGCGCGCGAGGCCCGACTCCGCCTGGCGCGCGGCGACCCTTCAAGTCTGTTGGGGATGAGTCAAGAGGACTTGGCGACGGTCGACGCCGAGATGGTGGCCCGAGCGGCAGCGGCGGGCGATCCACTGGCCGGCGAAGTCTTCGACACGGCGGCCGGTTTCCTCGGCCTCGGCGTGGTCAACGCTTTGCACACCTTCGACCCGGAGATAGTCGTAATCGGCGGTGGTGTCAGCCTCGCCGGTGATTTGTTGTTCCGGCCGGTGCGCCGGGTCGTGTCAGAGAGGGCAATGGTTCCGTATAGGGACAGGGCCCCCATCGTGCCGGCGGCCCTGGGCGACGACGCCGGTCTGTACGGCGCGGCAGCGCTGGTCTTGACGGAGGTATTCGGCGGGGCGTAGGAAGCACAGGCGCGAGGGAGGTGCCCCCGACGTCGGGACCGGAGCGGACTGAAGTCCGCACTACTAACGACGAGGAGCCCGTGTTTGTAGTGCGGACTTTAGTCCGCTCCCCGCCTATCAGGGGCCGACCGGAGCCGGGGCAAGGCCCGGCGCTAATCCAGTTTCCCCAGGTACAGGCGTCAAACTGAAACCCTCTTTCGGACGCACGCCAGTCGCTCTGCCGTCCAGGGACCGCCAATGGTCCAATTGCTACACCACAACCTGCAGAGCTGCAGGGTGCAGGCATAGTTTGACCGGTGTTTCCCCTAGCGGATCGCCGTCAACCTGGAAATACACCGGCTCCACCGAATGCACCTCCAACGTCCGCGCGCGAAAGACGTCGACTTTGGGGTGAGTCACGTGGGTGCCCTCGTAGATCTTGGGCAGATTGACCACCAGTTCCGGCCGGCTGAGGTCTCCCAGGATCACCACGTCGAACTGGCCGTCGGTGAGACTCGCCTGGGGCGCAATCCGCATGCCGCCTCCGAAGTACTGGCCGTTGGCGGCAATGATCGAGGCAACGCGACGGCGCGTCACTTCACCGTCAGCCACCATCTCGACTCGCTTGTTGCGAAATGAAAGAAGGCAGAGGAACACGCTCGACAGGTAGGGGATCGTTCCGCCGCCCCGCGGGGCGATAGTGTTGGCGCGCCGTGATACCTCTACGTCGAATCCCATGCCCGCGAAATTGGCGAAATAGCAGTGCCTGGCGGCGCCGGCGGCCGTGTATTCCGCCTCTCCAATGTCAATCGCGACGGTGCGCGCGTCCACCAGGCGCCTGGTTGCCTCCAGGTAGTCCAGCGGTATGCCGAGGGTGCGGCAGAGGTCTACCCCTCGGCCGGTGGGAACGATGCCCAGACGAGGACCACCCCCGGCGACCCCGGTTTCGGTCAGAAGGCCGTTGACAATTTCGCTGACCGTGCCGTCGCCGCCCACGGCGACGACGCACTTGTAGCCGCGCGCCGCCGCTTGTGCCGCCAAGGCCTGGGCTTCGCCCTGTTTCCCGGTGACGGTTTGCTCGAAATCGTAACCTAGCTGGCGGAGTAGGGGCTCGGCTCTCTCCCAGCGCTTAGCCGAACTACCTCCGCCCGCTACCGGATTGACAATTACCAGGTTCCGCACCACTGCCATCCCTCCCGCGCCGGCAATCCACCGCACCGCCATTATAGAGCGGGACACGGCGGTCGTGTGGCTCGTCCGACTAGCCTGGCGAGCCGCCTGGCTTGCCGCCCTAGTATGGTTCGTGTAGAATGACCCCGGCAGCGCGTTTGCCGGTGCTTATGCTAAAAGACAACCCCTGGCTCCGTGCCCTCATAGTACTGCTGGTTCTGGCGGCAGGCCTTCACGTGGCCGGTCTGCTGTGGGACCTCGCTATGCGCTACGGCGACATCATCATCCTCTTTCTGCTGGCCTGGTTGATCGCCTTCGTCCTCCGCCCATTGGCGAAGACGCTATCCGCTCTGGGCCGCGTCCCTTGGCCCTTGAGCGTTGCTGCCGTGTACATCATTTTCTTCGCGATTGCGGTGGGGCTAGGCATTGTTTTGGTTCCGTTGTTGGTTGCCCAGCTGGCCGAACTGGCCGTCGCCATTCCCGGCTGGCTACAACAATTGGCGCTGTGGTACGGCGATGTTCAACGCAGCCTGCCGGAACAGCTGCAGGCCGCCAATATCGCCAACATCATTAGCCCCCGCGACTTGGTGGCCCAAGGACAGCAACTAGCCACCAGCGCTCTGCAGAATGCCGTCAGCCTGGCCACGGGCGTCGCCTCGGCCTTGCTGGGCCTCACACTCGTGCTCGTGGTCTCTTTTTACCTCACCCTTGACGGCGAGCGCCTCACGCGTCAGACGATTCGCGCTATGCCCTCGGGCTATAGGGAACAGGTTAGATTCCTATTGGACAGCGTTGAGCGCTCGTTCGGAGGCTTCTTGCGAGGGCAGCTCATCCAGGCGTTCGTCTACGCGACCGGCACCGCCGTCATCATGCAGGTGGCCGGCTTGGGTTTCATCGTCGTGTCAACGACCATTGCCGCTCTGGCAATGGTGATCCCTTTCTTCGGGCCGATCATCGCCATTGTGCCACCGCTGATCCTCGCGGCCGCCCAGGGTGGCGTTACTCTGACCCTGCAGGTGTTCATAGCCTTGTTCGTCCTCCAGCAGATCGTCTTCAACGTGCTAGCGCCGAAGGTGATGAGTGACGCAGTAGGGCTGCATCCGCTCCTCGTCCTAATGGCGATACTGGTCGGCGGCAGAGCAGCCGGCCTGGCAGGCGCGATATTTGGCGTGCCGGTCATAGCGGTGCTGGTGGCGCTGTTAGGCTTCTTCTATCAGCGCCTGGTACCGGCAACCGATGAGGGCGCTGAGAAGGATGAGAGCACGGAGAGGAAAGACGCTGACATTCCCGCGTCCAGGGCACCCAGCGCTGCCACTCTGCGGGCGATTTGGGATAGTTACTCGCGACGCAACCGGCAAGGTAGCCACAAGGCACGAGGAGGTTAGAGCGCGATGGGCATCCGAAAAGCGGTATTCCCGGCCGCCGGCTGGGGCACTAGGTTCCTGCCGGCGACCAAGGCGCAACCGAAAGAGATGCTGCCACTTGTCGATAAGCCTATCATTCAGTATGCGGTGGAGGAGGCAGTCAACTCCGGCGCGTGCGAGATCATCATCGTCACCGCTGTGGGCAAGCGAGCCATCGAGGATCACTTCGATAGTTCGTTCGAACTAGAACACGCGCTCGCCAAGAAAGGCGCCGAGACCCTTCTGGCAGAGGTGCGAGCGATTTCCGAGCTAGCCGAGATCTCGTATATCCGCCAGAAGGAGCAACTGGGACTTGGGCACGCGGTCTGGGTGACTCGCAACCTGGTCGGCAACGAGCCGTTCGCCGTCATTCTCAGCGACGACATCATCGATTCGGAGGTGCCTTGCCTGCGTCAGATGGTCGACGTATTCGAGCGCTATGGCGGCAGCGTCCTTGCCGTGGAGCGAGTGCCACGTTCCGAGATCGGCAGTTATGGCGTCATTGCCGCCACCAAGATCGCCGACCGGGTCTACCGGGTGGAAGACCTGGTGGAGAAACCGGACCCCGCCGATGCGCCGTCCAACCTGGGCATCGTCGGACGATACATCCTTACGCCTCGCATTTTCGCGTTATTGGGCGAGACCAGACCGGGCAAGGGCGGCGAGATCCAGCTCACCGACGGCTTGCGAGCGCTCCTGCGGGAGGAGCCCATCTTCGCCTACGAGTTCGAGGGCCGGCGCTACGATGCCGGAGCCAAGATCGGCTTCCTCAAAGCGACCGTCGAGATGGCTCTGAAACGAGGCGACTTGGTCAAGGAGTTCGCCGCCTATCTTCGCCGGCTAGACCTGCCACCTGAGCAATAGCCTGATCAGTCTGGACCTTCGACGCCCGAGATTCATCCACCTGAATTCGGTTCACGACTCAATCTACGCCTTCGGCGTCCAGGGCTTGCTGCTCGGCGAACTGCCGCAAGTCGGCGGAAGGCAGTGCGCCGCGCAGCTCTACGGTGCCCTGGCGGGCCACTACTCCCACCGGATATTCCTGCGGCTCCATCACCTCAAACAGCACCTGCTGCACACTCGCTTCAAGATTCTGGTCCTCTCGCCGCTGGGCCTCGGTGCATTCAGTCATGTGTGGCAGCCCTTTCCCTGAAGTCTAATCAGCCGTGCTGAGCAGCCTGGCCGGGCAGGGTCAATGCCACGCTGACCGGTGCCGCCTCGGCACTGGCACGCTACCTGCGGCAGAGAGACGGCGGAAGCCCGACCGCACGCGCGGCGGCGAGTCCCGGAGGTTGCGGCGTGGAGCGACCTAGGATCTTGACTGGAGACAGGCCCACGGGCCGCTTGCACCTTGGCCACTACGTGGGCACGCTTGCCAACCGCGTGCGTCTCCAGGACACCTACCAGTGCTTCTTCATCATCGCGGACCTGCACATGCTCACGACCAAGTATGAGTACTTAGCGGAGGTTGGGCGCGACGTGCGCGAGCTGGTGCTCGATTATCTGGCAGTGGGCATTGACCCCAACAAGAGCACCACATATCTCCAGTCGCAGGTGCCTGAGGTCACGGAACTGGCGACCATCTTCTCGATGCTCGTCAGCGTTCCTCGTCTGCAGAGAGTGCCGACGCTCAAAGAAGTCATGCGTGACCTGCGGATCGGCACCGCGTCGCTCGGTCTGCTCTCCTACCCGGTTCTGCAGGCGGCGGACATCCTGATGGTGCGAGCCAGTCTAGTGCCCGTCGGTAAGGACCAGGCGTCGCACGTGGAGGTCACCCGTGAGATCGCCCAGCGCTTCAACGCCCTCTACGGCGACGTCTTTCCGGTCCCCGAGGCCTTGATCGGCGACGTACCGACCTTGCCGGGCACCAACGGCACTGCTAAGATGAGCAAGAGCCTGGACAATGCCATCTATCTTGCCGACGACCCGGGGACTGTCCAAAGACGGGTGATGGGGATGTACACCGACCCGACTCGGATACACTCCACCGACCCCGGGCATTTGAAGGGCAATCCGGTCTTCATTTACCACGACGTTTTCAACCCGAACAAAGCCGAAGTGGCGGAGCTCAAAGCCCGCTACCGGGCGGGAAAAGTCGGCGATGTCGAGGTCAAGCGCCGTTTGGTGGAGGCTCTGACCGCCTTCCTGGCGCCCATTCAGGAGCGTCGCCGCCAGTTCGCCGAGCAGCCCAGTCTCGTGGAGGCGATTCTACGGCAGGGCAGCGAATTGGCCCGACAGGAGGCACGACGCACCTTGGTAGACGCCAAACGGGCGATGGGTCTGGATTACTTCAGCGCCTCATTCGCAAGAGACGACTAGAAGTGGGAGAACCGCGACGATGAAGAATGCTCTGCTGCTAGTGGACGTGCAAAACGACTTTACCCCCGGCGGGGCCTTGGGAGTGCCGGGCGGAGACGAGATTGTCCCAATCATCGACGACTACATTGACCTTGCCCAGGCGGCGCGGATGATCATCATCGCCTCGCGCGATTGGCATCCACCTGAGACAAAACACTTCCGCCAGTGGGGCGGTACCTGGCCGCCACACTGCGTGCAGGGAACGAGGGGTGCCGAGTTTCGCCCAGACCTGCGACTGCCCAAGGACGCTTGGGTCGTGTCGAAGGGCATGGATCCCAATGAGGACGCCTACTCCGTATTTCAGGCCACAGCGCCCGACGGGGCGCCGTTCAAAGACCTGCTGCAGAGGCTCTGGGTGGGCAGGCTGTTCATCGGGGGGCTGGCGACCGACTATTGCGTGCTGAATTCCGTTATTGACGCCGCCGCCATAGGCGTGCAGACAACCGTGCTGGCCGACGCCGTGCGTGGCATCAATCTGGCTCCAGGCGACATCGAACGCGCGATAGCGCAGATGGTCGCCGCCGGAGCCAGTCTGACCGTTCTCAACCGCTTCTCCCACTGCTTGCACACGCCATGAGAGGTTCCCCTTTAGTCTGGAACTTCGCCCGCACCGCGCTGGGGCGTGTGGCACAACCTCTGCCTCGACCTGGATGGTTGGCATAACCGCGCTTCAGGGGAGGTGGCTAAGTTGGCAGCTAATAGCAGTAGCTTCAGGCGCAGAGAGGCTATCAAGCGAGCGACGGACCTCTATCGTCAGAGAGTCCTGGAAGGGGTAGACATGAGCAGCGGGCCGTGCCTTTCAGATGAGGTGGTGCCCGACTGGTGCGTAGATGTCGCCCACAACCCACGGCAGCCCGTGGACGACCTGCCGGAGAACCAGTGCTCGACTTTTCGCGAGGGGCGTGTCCATCACTTCGTCGAGCTGGACACGCAGGGCAACCTGATCAGGGCGCGCTAGCCCACGCGGTGGGCTGCGCCGACACTAGGCTGCCGCGGTGTGACAGCCCGCAGGCTGTGTGCTAGAATAGCGCTAACGTCGTCTGGGAGGTTGCGCTATGCCGGTTGTCAAGGTCACTTGGTACACAGGTAGAACCCACCAGCAGAAGGCGGAACTTGCCAGGGCGATCACCGAAGCCGTGGTGCGCATCGGCAAGACCACGGCGGAGCACACGCAGGTGGTTTTCGAGGATGTTGCCAAGGAGGACTGGGCCACGGCGGGCGTGCTTGAATCCGATAGGAAGTAGGTTGGGGGCGGTCGGCCTGTTCTGCTATGTAGGCCCAGGCCGCTTCTGTTTGCCATGAGCGGTATCGTTCGCCAAGCCGGCTGCATAGTCCTCCGCGGTGACTGCGCCATTGTGCGGCGCACGGTGAATGGCGACTGGGTTTTCCCCAAGGGACACCTGGAACCAGGGGAATTGCCGGAACAGGCCGCCGGACGCGAGGTCGCCGAAGAAACTGGCCTGCACGTCGACATAGGGCCTGAAGTGGGCCAGGATACCTTCAATTATGGCGGCGAGGTCAGACAGGTGGTCTATTTTCTGGGCCACGTACGGCGAGAGCTGCCGACTTGGCCGCAGCATTTGAACCGGGACGCTTTTCCGATCCCCCTGGAGCAGGTTCGCCGGACTCTCAGTTTCGAGGGCAGCCGTGCCCTGTGGGACCGGGCGCGCGAGTTGGAGAAGGAGCAGCAAGGATGATTCCCCTGGAGGTACTCCAAAACCTAGCCGAGAAGACACCGAGCAAGATCATATTGATGATTATTGACGGCTTGGGCGGGATGCCCAACCCAGAGACAGGGCTGACGGAACTGGAAACGGCCAACCTTCCCAATCTGGACGCGATGGCCGGGCGATCGATTGCCGGCCTGAGCGATCCAGTGGGGCCCGGCATCTCTCCTGGCAGCGGCGCGGGCCATCTGGCGCTGTTTGGCTACGACCCCATCAAGTATGACATCGGCAGAGGAGCGCTCTCCGCTTTTGGCCTGGACTTCCACTTGGAGGCCAATGACCTCGCCGTCCGGGCCAACTTCGCCACTATCGACGACAACGGAATCGTCACCGATCGCCGGGCCGGTCGCATTCCGACCGAGTACAACCGCGAACTAGCGGAACTCCTCCGCCAGATCAAGATTCCCGGCGTTGAGGTTTTCGTCGTTACCGAGAGCGGCCATCGCCTTCTGCTCGTCTTTAGGAGCGACAATCTGAGCGACGAACTCACGTCCACCGACCCCCTCATTGTCAACCAGCCGATCCGTGAAGCTGAGCCCGTCGTACCGGCGGCAGCGCACGCGGCGGAAGTCATCAATGCCTTCTCCGGCGAAGCCAGACGGGTGCTTTCCGGCAAGCATCCAGCTAACGGCATCTTGATGCGCGGTTTCGCCAAACGGCCGAACATACCGTCGTTTCAGACGCTCTACAAGCTCACACCCGCGGCCGTCGCCGCTTACCCCATGTACCGCGGGGTCGCGCGCTTGATCGGCATGGAAGCCCTGCCGACCGGCAACAGCATCGCCGCCGAGTTTCAGGTCGTGGCCGACAACTTCGAACGCTTTGACTTCTTTTTCGTGCACGTTAAATATGGAGACACGGCAGGAGAGGATGGCGACTTCTCACGCAAGGTTCGGGTGCTGGAGGAGGTCGACGAGAACATGCCGACCCTTCTCAACTTGAAACCCGACGTGTTCGTCGTGACGGGAGACCACAGCACGCCTGCCGTGCTGAAGAACCATTCTTGGCATCCGGTACCCTTCATGCTGCAATCCCCTCTCTGCATCCCGGACAAGCTGCCGTCGTTCGACGAACGGGCCGTACGGGGGGGCAGCCTCTTTCGCTTCCCCGCTAAGGAAGGAATGTCGCTGATGCTGGGCTACGCGCAGAAGCTGGGCCGCTTCGGCGCCTAGAACCGGGCCACTAGTCTTCAGGGGGCGCTGTCTGGGGACGCGCCCTTTCTTTATGTCCTGCGAAAGTGCACTTGGCCCGAAGCGGGCCGGGTGCTACAATACGCGTGCCCGCCGCCGGGGGCGCTGGGCGTTGCACACTGGTGAGGGGGACTCGATGTTGGAGAGAGTGACGGTTGTAGGGTCGGGCACGATGGGCGAGGCCTTCGTCAAGGGGCTTCTCGGGCGAGAAATCCTGGACGCCGGGCAAATCGTGGCGACGGATGCTCTACCTGAGCGCCGCGCGGCCATGAAGGAAACCTACGGCGTTCTGGTTACCGAAGACAACGGCGAGGCAGTGGCAGGGGCCGACGTCGTAGTATTGGCTGTAAAGCCGCAAGTCGTACGCCGAGTTCTCGACAGCATAAACGGCCGCATGGAACGGCACCAGCTCGTCATCACGATCGTGGCCGGCATCCCCATCGCCACAGTGGTCGAGCGCATGCATCACCTAGCGGTCGTGCGCGCCATGCCCAATACGCCTGGTCAGATCGGCCAGGGGGCCACCGTCTGGACAGCCACAACCCAAGTCACCCCTCTGCAAAGGGAACAGACTGGCGCCATCCTCCGTGCCTTGGGCGTAGAGGTCTACGTCGACGATGAGCGGTACCTGGACGCGGCGACGGCGCTCTCCGGCAGCGGGCCGGCCTACGTGTACTTGTTCTACGAGGCATTGGTAGACGCGGGCGTGCACATCGGTTTTTCTCGCCACCAGGCGGAGGAGCTCGTGTATCACACAATCGTCGGCTCGCTCGCTTTTCTGAAGCAGTCCGGCAAGCATCCGGCCGAGTTGCGCAACGGGGTCACCTCGCCGGGTGGGACCACGACCGAGGCGCTGCTGGAAATGGAAGACTCGCGCCTTCGCGCCGGGATTATCAAGGGCGTGGCGGCCGCCTACCGGCGCTCCATCGCCCTCGGCAAAGGCGCCTTCTAAGGTAGTAGTCCGGCGGCCGGGAAACGCAGGTGCGCTCAGGTTGTGAGCACCCGTTCTCTGCCCGAGGGCGCACAGCCTACTCGATAACCCGCCCTTTCATTTTCGGATCCAGGTAATCCCTGATGGCATCGCCGAACAGGTTGGCGCACAACACGGTCATGGTCAACGCCAGCCCGGGGAAGACCACCAGCCACCAGGGCGGCCGGAAAGTCTCCGCCAGAATGCCACCCAGCATGTTTCCCCAAGACGGTGCGGGCGGCGGCACACCTACACCCAGGAAGCTGAGCGCCGCCTCCGTGACCATGGCCACGCCGATATTGGCAGTCGCCACTACCAAAAAAGGCGCGATGCATTGAGGAGCGATGTGCCTCAACATGATTCGCGGCGTCGTTGCCCCTACGGTCTTGGCCGCTTCCACGTAGGCGTACTCCTTGACCGACAGCGCGACCGAACGGATGACCCGGGTGGAAAGCGGGATGCGGGTAACGGCGATGGCTAGAATCACGGTCGAAAGGCCAGCGCCCACGCCAGAGAGAAGAAGCATCGCCAGGATCAGCCCGGGGAAAGCCATCATCACGTCCAGAATACGCTGGCTAATCAGGTCAAAGCGGCCACCCAAATAACCACTGACCACGCCCCAGCAAAGGCCGATGCTATCCCCCACGAAGACCGACGTCAAAGCAACGACCAGAGAGATACGCGCGCCGAAGAACACGCGAGCCAGGGTATCGCGGCCCATGTGGTCGGTGCCGAAGAGGTGCTCGGCGTTTGGCGCCAAGCGCGCCGCGCCATAGTTGGCCTCGATGGGGTCGAACGGGACCAGCTGCCCGGCGAAAATGGCCACCAGGGCAACCAAGATCAAGAAGCAGGCGGCCACCGTACCTGTTGGCGAGGACCTGACGAACCGGCGCAGGGAACGCCAGAAGCCGGCGTCGTCACGACGAACTAGCGCTTGTGCTTCACCCCGGCCGCCGGGCGCCGCCACTATCTCGCTCATTTGTCCCTCACTGCCGACCGGCTGTAGGTAGGTACTACAGCAGCCATCGGCTCAGTTGTCGAACCGGATGCGGGGGTCGAGCCAGCCGTAGGTCATATCAATCAACAAGTTGATCGCGGCAAAGACGACACCGTACAGGAGGACTAGATTCTGGATCATCATCCAGTCACGCTCCCCCACGGCCGTCACCAGAGAAGTGCCAAGTCCCGGCACCAGGAAGGCTCGCTCTACAGCCACCGAACCGCCCAGGAGTCCACCCAGCGCTACGCCGGACACAGTGACCACGGGCAATAGGGCGTTACGCAGTACGTGCCGCCAGACCAAAGCAGATTCCGTGAGGCCCTTCGCTCTAGCCGTGCGTACGTAGTCCTCCTGCAACACCTCCATCGTAGCGGAGCGGGTCATGCGGGCAGTAAGCGCCGCGACCGTTATCCCCAACACGAAAGCCGGCCCGAGACACATTTGCAGATTGGCCCAGGGATCATCCCATAAGTAGACGATCGTGATGGGCGGCCGGTAAGTGAAGCCCAGGATCATCACCAGTAGAATCAGCAGGGCAATCCAGAAAGAGGGAACGGCCACGAACAGAATGACGAAGAGGCGAGCCACTGTGTCGGGCCATTTGTTGCGCCAGATGGCGCTGACGATTCCCACGGGAATGCCGACGAGCCAGGAGATGATAATCGCCATAAGGGCGATTTCCGCCGTGATGGGTCCTCTTCTGGCGATGATCCCGCCAATCGGCTCGTTGCGCCAGAAAGAATGACCAAATTCCAGGTGGGCGATGTCGTTCATCCAGCTGAGGTACTGCTCAGGTAGCGACCTATCGAGCCCCAGGCTGTGGCGGGCCGCCTGTATGTCCTCCTCACTCATGACCATGATGGCGCCTTCTCCCTGGAGGGCGCTGAGCGGATCACCCGGCAGCACCCGCATCGCCAGGAAGATGAGGAGCGTAATGCCGAAAAGGGTAGGAACCGCCAGCACCAAACGGCGCATAAGATAACGCTGCATGTCTCTCCTTTCGAGAGCCAGCCGTTAGCATAGAAGGCGTGACCCCGCCTCTCCCTTCGCGACCGGAGAGGCGGGGCGGCGTGAGACGGGCGGGAGACGGGTTCGCCCTACTTATCGAGCCAGACGGGATCCAACCGGCCCCAGTTGGAGTGCCGCCACTTCTCCACCGACAGTCCCTTGACGTACTTGGCCAGGACCTGGGAGTGCTGGGTGAAGCCGGTGATGATGAAGGGCGGGTTCTGGTCCAGCAGGTCCATGCCCTTGTTGAACAGATCCTTCAGTTTAGCCTTGTCGGTTTCCTTGTTGATCTGGTCGAGAACGGCGTCGAACTCGGGATTGGAGTACTTGTCGACGTTCTGCGAGCCGCCCGTCTTAAGGTAGGCGTTCCACATGGGCGTCGGGTCCGCGATCGGGTTGTCAAACTTCGTCTCGACCAGAATGTCGTAGGTCCCCTTGACGTAGTTGTCGGCCAGCAGACTACGCTCGATCAAGGTGATCTTGCAGTTGATGCCCAGGTTCTTGCGGAACTCCTCCTGGTAAGCCGGAGCCATGATCTCCGCCGCCCAGGCCGCCGTGGCGGTCACGAGCTCGACGGTGGGGAATCCTTTGCCGTCAGGGAATCCGGCGTCCGCCAGCAGCTTCTTGGCATCGGCGACGTCCTGGGTCTTGTCCGGCCGGTAGCCGGGCATCTTGTCGAGTTCCGCCTGCGGGGTGGCATAGGGCGCGGCATCCGGCATCCAGCGGCCTTCGGTGATCGGCTCCTGATCCTGGTACGCCTTGAAGATGTTCTGCCGGCTGACGGCCAGGAACATCGCTCGCCGCACGCGCTTGTCGTCGAACGGCTTGCGGGTGTTGTTGATGTGGCAGGTGTGGGAAGCCAGGCTGGGAGTGCGCATGGTCAGGTACTTGTCTGGGCTCTTCTGGGCCTGCCGCCAGACGTCGACGGAGGAGTTGAACGTCATGTCTGCCTGGCCGGCGAGAACAGCCGTGCCACGATCGGTCATCTGTGGCACGTGGATCAGCTCCATGCCGTCCACGTAGGGGATGTCCTTGTCGTAGTAGTCCGGATTGCGCTCCCAGATGATCTTCTCGTTAGCCCGCATCTCCTTCAGGCGGAAGGGACCGGTGCCCATCGGGTTGACCTTGCGCAGGTCGTAGTTGTTGGACTCGATTTGCTTCTTGCTCAAAATCGGGAAGCCGAAGTTCTGGCAGCTGCCGCCGGTCAGTACCTCCAGGAAGTAAGCGGTGGGTTGCTTCAAGGTGAACTTCACCGTCAGCTTGTCCACGGCCTCCACCTTGTCTACGGTGTTCAGGTAATCCTTCCACTGGGTAATGATACCCGCGGGAGGATCGAGCACCTTCTTAAAGGTTGTAACCACGTCATCCGAGCTGAGAACCGTGCCGTCCTGGAACTTGACGCCGTCCTTGAGTTTGAAGGTGTAGACCTTGCCATCTCCTGAGATGTCCCACTTGTCCGCCAGGTCCGGGATGATCGTGTTCAGGCCGTCATTGAGATTGAGCCGCACGAGCCCGTTATAGGCCATCCACAGGTTCATCGGCCAGCCGACGCCTGCGTAGAAGTCATAGTGGGCCACGGTCGAGGGACCGGCTACGCGCAGCACTCCACCTTTCTTTATGTTAGCTTCAGGCGCGTGCAGCGATACCGGTTTCGCTCCTGCCGCGGCCGGAGTGGGCTGGGCGACTTGAGCGGGCGCAACGGTCGCCACCGGGGCAGGCGGAGCGGCAGGTTTGGACGTTTCGGCCGCCTTGGGTGCGGCAGTTGGGGAGGGGGTACTTGCGCTACATGCGGCGAGCACACCAGCGCCCAACGTGAGAGCGGCGGAGGTGAGGAGCTGTCTGCGAGTGATAGTGCGACCGAGGTTGAGTCTATTCACGCTCTGATTCTCCCTTCGGCCGAGGCCGTACTTCTTCCGCGCAATTTGGACGCGGGTAAACGGAACGCCTCACTGGATGGCCTACGTCGCCGTCCAAAACAGGATTCGGGACCGGAGATCCGCGCAGTGTTCGCACCTTCCGCGTGCGCCGCTCTGAGGTCGCTGGCACGACCTCCATTCTCCTTGCGCCTGTGCAGGGGAAGATGGCGCCGCGACGCTAGCGCGGGCTGTGTCTTTGCCGCTTCACCTCCTTGAGATGCAATCAAGAACGCGCTTTGCCGCTCGTGCGGCATTGCGAAGTTATATCAGCCGCAACCTGCCCTGTCAAGCAAAAGGTCGGATAGGCTTTCGGGCAGGTACCAGCCGGGCAGGGCCGGTCAACGACCTTCCCCGGATGCTCGAGTCGCCATCTCAATCGCCAGGTGTACTGCTTCGGCGGGAGTGGCCGCCCTCACGATTCGTTGGTCCGCCTCGCCGTCTCGCGCCAGCTCCCAGGTATTGAGGCCGACCACCGGTCGACCCAGTTTGAGTGCCAGGGCGATTTCGGAGAGCGTGCCGTAGCGCCCTTCCACCGCTATGACCGCCTGGCTTGTTTTTGCGACCAGCACGTTGCGCGCTTCGCCCAACCCGGTGACGATGGGCACCGCGACAAAAGGGTTGGCCGCAGCCGCGCTGTCGCCCGGCAGGATGCCGACGGTCTGCCCTCCCGCTGACAGCGCCCCCTGGCAAGCTGCCCGCATCACGCCCCCCAGCCCGCCGCAGACGAGGGCGCAGCCCGCCTCGGCTAGCAGGCGGCCCACTTCTTGAGCCACCGCCGCCGCGGCAGGCCCGCAGTCGCCGTCGCCAACCACCCCTATGAACAGCCGATGCTTCATCATCTCGCTCCTCCTTCGGCGCTGGCTGCACACCGCGGGCTCCCAAATGGGCTTGTCCGCCAGGTTCCGCCGTGGTATAATCCAGCCCTCAGCGCCACGCCAGGGGTGGGAGCGCCGCCTTGCAGAGTCAGTTGGTCCGCATCAACCCCCGGCCCGACGTCACATCGGGCCAGTCGCGCTATTCCCCACCCCTTAGCAACTGCTTCAACCGACGTCCAAGACCGCCAGCTGCGTCACGGGCTCCGGCTGCCGACCTTGTGTCTGAGCCGGACCTGCCCTTGAGCAATTAAGGCTAGAGAGGTGCGCATGTACGCGAACAAGACCATCGGCGAATTCCTCCGGGAACTATCGTCTGGAGCGCCGACGCCAGGCGGGGGCAGTGCCGCGGCGCTGAGTGGCGCGACGGGCGCAGCACTCGTCTGCATGGTCTGCAATCTGACCATCGGTAGAGAGAAGTATAAGGCAGTCGAGAGCGAAATGCAGACGATCCTGGCGCAAGCCAGCAGTCTGCGCGATGAGCTGCTCGCCGCCATTGACGCCGACGTGGCCGCCTACGGTGTGGTGGCAGCCGCTAGCAAGATGCCTCGCGGCACCGACGAAGAGAAAGCGGCACGCACTCGCGCCCTGCAGGCGGCGCTCAAGGCGGCCACGCGGCCGCCGCTAGACACGGCTCGCCTTTGCGCCGAAGTGATGGGACTGTGCCGGCCGGTGGGTGAGCGAGGCAACGTCAATGCCGTCAGCGATGCCGGGGTTGGCATTGCCGAGGCGGAGGCAGGGCTGCGCTCGGCAGCCTTGAACGTGAAGATCAATCTGGGACTGATCAAGGACCCCGACTTTGTGGCCGAAGCCCAGCGAATGCTGAACGGGTACCTGGCAGGGAAGGCCGAACTGCGCGAGGCAGTGCTGCGTACCGTTGAAGCGAAACTATAGGTCGCATGACCTGCACTGGAGGGCATATGGTAGCGAGAGTCCTGGATGGCAAAGCCCTGGCGGCGGCGATGAAGGAAGAACTCAAGGGCGCGGTCGCCGCCTTCAAGTCCGAACACGGCTTCGTCCCCGGCATCACCGTGGTGCAGGTAGGCCATGACCCGGCTTCAGAGCGCTACGTGAGGCAAATCGGGCGCAGCTTCGAGGACGTAGGGATGACGTTCTCGCTCCACCAGCCGGAGACTTCTATCACCCAGGCGGAGATGGTCGGTCTAGTCGAGGATCTGAACGATGACCCGGCCGTCAGCGGCATCATCGTCCAGATGCCCCTGCCCAAACACCTGCCACAGGAGGCGGTGGCCAACGGCATCGCCCCGCAAAAGGACGTGGACGGCATCAACCCAACCAACGCGGGTCGGTTGCTCGCCGGGAGCGGCCAGTTCTTCGCCCCGGCGACGCCAAGCGGCGGGATGGAGATTCTGCGGCGGGAGGGCGTCGAACTGAGCGGCAGGCGCGCCGTGGTAGTCGGGCGCAGCAACATCGTCGGCAAACCGATGGCGCTGCTGCTCCTGCACCAGAATGCCACCGTTACCATCTGTCACTCCCGCACGCGCGACCTGCCGGCGGTGTGTAGAGAGGCGGACATCCTCGTCGCCGCCATAGGCAAGCCGCGATTCATTACGCAGGACATGATCAAACCGGGCGCAATTGTGATAGACTTCGGCGTCAACGTGGTTAACGGCAAGGCCGTTGGCGACGTAGACTACGAGGCGGCGCTGGAGACCGCCTCTGCCATCACCCCGGTGCCCGGCGGCACGGGACCCATGACTAATGTGATGCTGCTGCGCAATACTCTGCGCGCCGCGGAACTGCTGCTTGCGGAGAAGGGTTGATTCTGGGGGCGCCGCCGGACTGTCGCCAGCGGGGCCCACGCGCCAAAAAACAACGACGGAGGAAGAGCGATAGTGAGCGAAAGCAAACCGGTACCCAGCGACCTTGAAATTGCCCAGGCGGCACAGATGAAGCCGATCGCCGCCATTGCCGAGGAGCTCGGCCTTACGGACGACGAAATTGAGCTCTATGGCAAGTACAAGGCGAAGGTCTCTCTCGACGTCCGGGAGCGCCTGAAGGACAAGCCCAATGGCAAGTACATCGACGTGACGGCCATCACGCCAACGCCTTTGGGTGAGGGCAAGACCGTAACTACCATTGGCCTGTCCATGGCACTAAATCGCATCGGCAAGAAGACGGTGACCTGCATTCGCCAGCCCTCACTCGGGCCCGTCTTCGGCATCAAGGGCGGCGCGGCCGGCGGCGGTTATTCCCAGGTCGTGCCCATGGAGGACTTCAACCTCCATCTCACCGGCGACACGCACGCCGTGTCCATGGCGCACAACCTTCTCGCCGCTTTCGTCGACAATCATATTATGCACGGCAACTCCCTGGACATCGACCCCTTCAGCATCACCTGGCCGCGTGTCTTGGACATCAGCGACCGCTCCCTGCGCCGGATCGTCATTGGCCTTGGGGGCAAGGACAATGGCGTACCGCGGGAATCTGGCTTCGACATCGCCGTGGCCTCTGAAGTGATGGCGATCCTCGCCCTCACCACGGGCCTGCGGGACCTGCGCGAGCGACTGGGTCGAATCGTCATCGGCTTCAGCAAGAGCGGCAAGCCAATTACCGCCGACGACCTGCACGCCGCGGGCGCGATGACGGTGTTGATGCGCGATGCGATCAAGCCCAACCTGCTGCAAACACTGGAGCACACGCCGTGCTTTGTGCACGCGGGACCCTTCGCCAACATCGCGCACGGCAACAACTCAATCGTCGCCGACCAGATCGCCCTCAAGCTGGGCGACTACGTGGTTACCGAGAGCGGCTTCGGGGCAGACATGGGCGCCGAGAAATTCATGGATATCAAATGCCGCTATTCCGGCCTGACGCCGAACTGCGTAGTGATCGTGGCCACCGTGCGCGCCCTCAAGATGCACAGCGGCCGCTTCAAGGTAGTCGCGGGCAAGCCGCTCGACCCTGGTTTGGTGCAGGAGAACCTGCTGGCGGTCGCGGACGGCTGCGCCAACCTCGAGAAGCAGGTCGAGAACATGAAGCAGTTTGGCGTGCCCGTGGTCGTCGCCCTCAACCGCTTCACCGCCGACACCAGCAAGGAGATCGAGTTGGTGCAGAAGAGGGCGGTAGAGGCAGGGGCCGAGGGCGCCTACGTCAGCGAGGTCTGGGCGAAGGGCGGTGCCGGCGGCGAGGAATTGGCCCGGGCAGTGGCCAAAGCGGCCGATAAGCCGAGTAACTTCCAGTTCCTCTACCCGCTAGACGCTTCCATCAAGGAGAAGATCGAGGCGATCGCCACGAAGATCTACGGCGCCGACGGCGTGGACTACCTGCCGGCCGCGGAGCAGAAGATCCGGCTGTACACCAAGAC
>JAMCYS010000046.1:38750-45424 GCA_023473795.1 Chloroflexota bacterium
CTCTTCTCCAGAGGAGGGATTCCTGTTTGCCGAGCTGCCGTCGGCTGAGGCTTCACTTTGTCGGGCCTCAGCCGTTTCCGCGACTTACTCGACCTCTGCCGGTAACTCCCCTGCGTCTCCCGCGGACCCCGGCTCGTTGCGGACGTCAAAACGGATGTCATATTTGCTCATCAGGCTCTTGAAGTCCCGGTTATAGAAGAGCTTGATATTGATGTCGGGGTACAGTTCCCGCAATCGTCGCAGCTTGCGATTCTTCTTGGTGACGAGTTTCTGGCGAAGCGTGGTCAGCTCGACAAAGAGGTCCAGTTCCGGCAGATAGAAGTCGGGGGCAAAGCTCTCGACGGCGGTGCCAGCGTCGTCCCAACGCAAAGCGAAGGTGCGGGGTTCGTATTGCCAATCTATCTGATAGAAGTCCAGGATGCGGGCGAACTCGCGTTCGCTTGCATGGGCATAATGCGGCCCCTTGCTGCCGTTGCCTCCGCTCCCATTACCGTGCTTGTTCAACAGTCCCTCCGGAATCCTCAGTCGACCGCCAGCGGCGCGCCGACCAGGGGTATTGTAACACGGACCGCGGTCGGGGTCCCAACACCACGACTCCGACCGGCCACAGCAAGCGAGAGGTGCCATTTGACCCTCGTTTCGTCGCTCGGCTATAATCTCGACCGGACTGTCAGGCGAGGTTCGGCGAGTGCGGGCTCTGGAGCGGTTTGAGGCCTTCATCGAGAGTCTCCTTGAGACTCCCTTCGCGGGAATGCAGGGCGGCAGTCTGCAGCCGGTGCAGATCGCCAATCTGATACTGCGCGAAATGGAGGGCCGCCAGGCAATTGGTCCAGGTAGGGTGTACGTTCCCAATCGGTTCTCGGTCGTACTCAGTCCGCAGGACCACGGCAACCTCACAGCCGCGGTCCCGGCCCTGTCGCAGGTGCTGGCAACCTACGCCGCGGATACCGCTGCCGAACGCGGCTGGTCGCTGATGGGCGCAGTAGAAGTGGAGATGGCTACTGACCCGGCGCTTCATCGCGGCCGGGTACGGGTCCGGGGCCAGACTGTGGCAACCGAAGGCAAATCCGGCGAAGGCGTGGTTCAGCACACCCAGGCCCTCGACGGACAGGCGTTGGCGGCCGCGCTTGCCGCTGAGGCTCCCCCGGCTCAACTACTGATGCTGGACGGCTCCCACCGCCCGCCTGTTTCTTTGTCGAACGACGTCATCACGATTGGCCGTGCCCTGGATAACGGCCTAGTGCTAGAAGATCCGAGCGTCTCGCGCCACCACGCCGAGATCAGGCGGCAGGAGGGCGGGTACGTGCTGGTCGATCTGGAAAGCAGCAACGGCAGCGCCGTCAACGGTCGGTCCACTCCCAGTTCTCGTCTGCGAGACGGGGACAGGCTGCGCCTAGGAGGGGTCGAGCTGCTTTTCCGAATCGTCGGCAAGGAGGCAAAGCTCTCGACGGCGGTGCCAGCGTCGTCCCAACGCAAAGCGAAGGTGCGGGGTTCGTATTGCCAATCTATCTGATAGAAGTCCAGGATGCGGGCGAACTCGCGTTCGCTTGCATGGGCATAATGCGGCCCCTTGCTGCCGTTGCCTCCGCTCCCATTACCGTGCTTGTTCAACAGTCCCTCCGGAATCCTCAGTCGACCGCCAGCGGCGCGCCGACCAGGGGTATTGTAACACGGACCGCGGTCGGGGTCCCAACACCACGACTCCGACCGGCCACAGCAAGCGAGAGGTGCCATTTGACCCTCGTTTCGTCGCTCGGCTATAATCTCGACCGGACTGTCAGGCGAGGTTCGGCGAGTGCGGGCTCTGGAGCGGTTTGAGGCCTTCATCGAGAGTCTCCTTGAGACTCCCTTCGCGGGAATGCAGGGCGGCAGTCTGCAGCCGGTGCAGATCGCCAATCTGATACTGCGCGAAATGGAGGGCCGCCAGGCAATTGGTCCAGGTAGGGTGT
Organism: Chloroflexota bacterium; assembly: GCA_023473795.1. Classification (GTDB taxonomy): domain Bacteria; phylum Chloroflexota; class UBA6077; order FW602-bin22; family JAMCYS01; genus JAMCYS01. The sequence continues at coordinate 40,700 of JAMCYS010000046.1, forward strand.
ACGTTCCCAATCGGTTCTCGGTCGTACTCAGTCCGCAGGACCACGGCAACCTCACAGCCGCGGTCCCGGCCCTGTCGCAGGTGCTGGCAACCTACGCCGCGGATACCGCTGCCGAACGCGGCTGGTCGCTGATGGGCGCAGTAGAAGTGGAGATGGCTACTGACCCGGCGCTTCATCGCGGCCGGGTACGGGTCCGGGGCCAGACTGTGGCAACCGAAGGCAAATCCGGCGAAGGCGTGGTTCAGCACACCCAGGCCCTCGACGGACAGGCGTTGGCGGCCGCGCTTGCCGCTGAGGCTCCCCCGGCTCAACTACTGATGCTGGACGGCTCCCACCGCCCGCCTGTTTCTTTGTCGAACGACGTCATCACGATTGGCCGTGCCCTGGATAACGGCCTAGTGCTAGAAGATCCGAGCGTCTCGCGCCACCACGCCGAGATCAGGCGGCAGGAGGGCGGGTACGTGCTGGTCGATCTGGAAAGCAGCAACGGCAGCGCCGTCAACGGTCGGTCCACTCCCAGTTCTCGTCTGCGAGACGGGGACAGGCTGCGCCTAGGAGGGGTCGAGCTGCTTTTCCGAATCGTCGGCAAGGAAGAAGGCAGCGCTTGAACGACCTGCCCTGGTTGCTCTTCCTCCGTCTCGGGATGGTGGCGCTCCTCTACATCTTCCTTATCCAGGTCGTTTGGCTGCTGCGACGTTCTTTGGCCGCCGACAGCAGGCCAACTCGCTCTGGCGCCACTGCTCGGCTGGTGGTGGTGGAGAGCTCTGGCCCGCACCTCACGCGGGGCCACGCCTTCGCCCTGCGCGACGTTACGTCAATCGGCCGCAGCACCAGCAGCGCCATTCGCGTCGAAGACCCCTACGCCTCGGCCGAGCACGCCTTGGTGACACTGCGTGATGGCAGGGCCTGGCTGGAGGACCTCGGCAGCACCAATGGCACCTTCCTCAACAGGAGACAGATCGCCAAGCCCACCCTGCTGCAGTCAGGCGACATCGTGCAGGTCGGGCAGGTCAAGTTCAAGTTCCTTAGCTGATCACAGCTCGGCGGACCGAGCCGATGAGTACCGAATCGTCAAGGAGGCCCATATCTAAATGCCAGGCGCAGAAGCGACCATCGCCGTCATCGGCGGCAGCGGCCTGTACGAAATGGACGGCTTGCGAGATGTTCACTCGCTCAAGGTCAGCACTCCCTTCGGCGACCCGAGCGACGAAATAGTCGTCGCCCAGCTGGGCGAACAGCGAATCGCCTTCCTGCCGCGCCATGGACGAGGCCACCGTCTTTCGCCCAGCGAGGTACCCTCCCGCGCCAACATATACGCCTTGAAAACCCTGGGAGTGGAACACATCGTCTCCGTGAGCGCCGTGGGCTCCCTGCGCGAAGACATTGCCCCGCTGCACGCGGTGATCCCAGACCAGCTCTTCGACCGCACGCGTAGGGGGCCAAGCACTTTCTTTGGCCATGGCCTGGTGGCGCACATCAGTTTCGCCGAACCCTTCTGCCCCGAGCTGAGCGCCATCCTCTACGATGCGGCCAAGAGCTGCGGCGCCACGGTGCACAGGGGCGGTGTCTACGTCTGCATCGAGGGCCCTCAATTCTCAACCAAAGGCGAGTCGCAAGTCTACCGCCAATGGGGTATGGACATCATCGGCATGACGGCCCTGCCCGAGGCCAAGCTGGCCCGCGAAGCGGAGATCTGCTACGCCACGCTGGCCTTTGTCACCGACTACGACGTCTGGCGTGAGAGCGAGGAGCCGGTGACAGTTGCGATGATCGTGGGCAACTTGTTGAAGAACGTGCGCTTGGCCAAGCGCATCGTGAAGGCCGCGGTGCCCAAGATCAGTGCCCAGCGAGAGTGCGTCTGCGCCAAAGCCCTGCAGAACGCGATCATAACCTCCAAGGACCGCATTCCCGAGAATGTAAAGGAGGAGTTGGCACCCATCATCGGGCGGTATGTCTAGGATTCTCACTGCTCGGCCAACCGGGCGTTTCTCCGAGCTGTACCTGCTCATGTGGGCGGGCCCGCTTGCCGCGGCCGGCCTGGCTACTCTCAGCTCGGTGCGCAGCGGGCAAGTCCAGCAGGCGGCCCTGCAACCGGCCATAGTCCTTCTGGTTGTCCTACTGGGCCTCCATTTCTGGCTCAGTTTCATCGGTTCGCGGGCCGACCAGTTGCTGTTGCCCGTGGCTGGGGGATTGGCGGCTCTCGGCCTGGTGATTGTCGGCCGCCTCGACCCTGATTCCCTCTGGAAACAGACCGCCTGGGTGGGGCTTGGGGTAGGGGCGGCCGTCGTGCTGGTGTCGGCGCTGAGCGAGCCCAGTTGGCTGAAGCGCTACAAGTACACCTGGGCCGTCCTCGGCGTAGTCATCGCTGGCCTGACGCTCGTTCTCGGGCGCGACCCGCACGGCGGAGGCGCCAGCCTTTGGGTGCGACTGGGCCCGGCCATGTTTCAACCTGGAGAAATCCTCAAGGTACTTCTGGCGGTTTTCCTGGCCGGCTACCTCGACGACAAGCGGGAGTTGCTGTCCGCGGCCAGTCTCAGGGTCGGGCCCCTCAAGTTGCCGCCGCTTCCCTACCTTGCTCCCTTGGCCATAATGTGGGGGCTGACCCTGCTCCTTCTGGCCGTGGAGAAGGACCTGGGCCTGGCGCTATTGCTGTTCGGCCTATTCTTGGCGATGCTGTACGTCGCCAGCTCGCGACTCGTCTACGTCTGGAGCGGGCTGGCAGCGTTCGGCGTCGGCGCCTACGTCATCTATCGCTTCTTCTACTACGTCCAGACGCGCGTCCACGGTTGGCTCGACCCCTGGTACGACCCGACGGGTGGCTCGTACCAGATCGTGCAGGCCCTGCTGGCGATCGGCAGCGGCCGGGTGCTCGGCACCGGCCTGGGGCAGGGAATGCCGACCCTGATACCCGCCGCCGTGACGGACTTTCCCTTTGCCGCGATCGCCGAGGAATTGGGGCTGGCAGGCTGCCTGGCCGTGGTGGCGCTCTACCTGATTCTAATCTACCGAGGCTACCGGATCGCGCTCGCCGCCTTCGATCCCTTCCAGCAGCTACTGGCAACCGGCTTGACAACCGTGCTGGCGCTACAGGTCTTCGTCATCGTCGGCGGCAACATCAAGTTGATCCCCCTGACCGGCATTACCCTACCGTTCATCAGCTACGGCGGTAGCTCGCTGCTCACCAACTTCGCCATCGTCGGCATCCTGCTGGCTATCTCCGATCGCTCGGCGAGGGTGGAAACGTGAACCACAACATTCGTCGTCTAGCGGCGCTGTTCACCGTGGCCTTTCTGTTGCTGATCGGCTACTTGACCTACTGGCAGGTAGTGGCCGCGGACGAGTTGGCGAATAAAATGCCCTACAATGCCGCCCGCCAGCAGGCCCAGGAGGAGCTGGTAACCCGCGGCAGTATTCTAGACCGCAACGGCCAGCGCCTGGCCTGGACAGAAAAAACGCCGCAGGGTCAGTCGAGGGTCTACGCCGACCCGGCGCTGGTGCACGTCCTTGGCTATCACTCCTTTCGCTACGGGGAGACCAACATCGAGGCCGCTTTCAACAGCTACCTTAGCGGCGATAAGGGACTGGATCCTCTGGCCCTCCTGCGCAAGGAGTTCCTCCATCAGAACGTCGCCGGCGCGGACGTCGTGACGACGATTGACCTTGACCTGCAGAAGGTCGCCGATGACGCTCTGGGGGATTGGCCCGGCGCCATCGTGGCACTCGACCCCCACACGGGCGAAATTCTGGCCCTGGCGAGCCACCCCTACTTCGACCCCAACCGCATCGACGAGATCTGGCCGCGGATTTCTCAGGCAGCCTCACAACCGCTGGTGAACCGTGCCGCCGCTGGCCAGTATCCGCCCGGGTCTACCTTCAAGACCGTGACCCTGGCCACGGCCTTGGACGGCGCAGTCATTAGCCAAGACACCACGTTTACCAACAAAGGCGATTTGGTGGTGGATGGCTTCCACATCAAGTACACCAACCCACCCGACCGGCCGACGTTCCCCGTACGCGACGCCTATGCCTTTTCGGTCAACGCGGCCTTCGCCGATGTGGGCCTGAAACTGGGGGCCGAGCGCCTCGTGCAGGGCGCAGCCCGTTTCGGCTTCGGCGAGGCACCGCCCCTGCCGGGCATCCCCACGGCAGTGAGCACGGTCTCGACCACTGCGGGCTTTCTGCAGTCAAGGCCGGCTTTGGCCTCCACCGCTTTTGGTCAAGGCGAGTTGCAGGTAACGCCTCTGGAGATGGCCCTGACGCTGGCGGCGGTGGCAAACAACGGCGCCATCGAAGCGCCCTACGTCGTCTCGCAGGTCCGCGACCAGAACGGTACGGTGTACTATCAGAACAGCGCGCGCGTCTGGAAGCAGGCGATGAGTCAGTCAACGGCGGCTTTCATCACCCAGGCGGGAGTCGTCAGCGTGGAGCAGGGCTTCGCCCAGGCGGCACAGATACCCGGCGTGAAGGTCGCCGGCAAGACGGGAACAGCGGAGGTGGGCGGTACAGCCGAGCCTCACGCCTGGTTCATCGGCTTTGCCCCTGTCGATAACCCATCGATAGTCGTGGCCGTGGTGCGTGAAAACGCCGGGCAGGGCTCGGGCGGGGCTACGCCCCAGGCGGCAAAGGTGCTGCGCGCCTGGTTGGCCAACCACCAGCCGTGACCATCACGGCTGCGAAGCAAAGCAGCAGTCTGCTCACCGCCCCGTTTCTGGCCGTGTCGGCAAC